>JARRKQ010000039.1:0-23806 GCA_037387885.1 Alphaproteobacteria bacterium
CTGAAAGACCACCGCTTAGCCTGGCCCGCGTTCCCTAGAACTGCCGCAGCAGCCGGTCGATATACTCGCGCTCGATCTTCGGACGTTCGCGCTCGCCGGCGCGGCGGCGCAGCTCCTCGATGATCTCGCGGGCCCGCTGAACTTCGGATTCCTTGGGAATCTTGACCGTGCTGGTATCGGCGCCGCCCGAGCCGTCGCGCGGCCGGCCGAAGGGATCGCGCCGGTCGCCGCGGCGCCAGGCCGGACGGCTGCGCATGATGCCGAGGCGGTTGCCGAAGCGGCGCATCATCTGCTGCATCGCCTGACGCCCGCCCTGGCGGAGATGATCGAGCGCACGACCCTGGCGGGGCACGGCGCCGCTCGGATTACCCCGGCGTAGCGCAGTGCCGGCGCCGCGCATCTCACGCTCGGCGCGGCCGAACTGACCCGGAATGCGCCCCAGCATTTCGTCGAGCCGGCGCATGATCGAGCCGAGGCTGCGGCGCAACGCTTCCTGCTCCTGGGCGAAGCGGCCGCTTTGTCCTTGCCGGCCCTGTTGTCCTTGCTGTCCCTGTTTGCCTTGTTGGCCCTGCTGACCTTGCTGGCCGCGCCGCTGTCCCTCGCGGAAGGTGCGGTCCATCAGCCGTTGCTGGCGCTGGATGAGGCCTTGCAGGTCGCGCATGATTTTCGCCGCGGGGTGCTGACCCTTGCGGCCGCGTTGCGGATTGCGCGCCATGTTGCGGAGGTTCTGCAGCATGCGCTGCAGTGCCTGCAGCATCTGCTGCGCGGCCTGCTTGTTGCCCGAGCGGGCGAGATCGCGGAGCCGCTGCAGCATTTTCTGCAGGTCGCGGCGCTCGAGCACCATCGCGTTGCGGTCGAGCGGCATTTCGTTCTGGCGGTACTTGTCCGGGTTCTTGCGCATGTCCTCGGCGAGCTGGCGCATCAGCTTGTCGATCGCTTTCTGCAGCTCGTCGATGCGCTTTTGCAGCTCCTTGTCGCCCAGGCGATCCTTGTTCAGCGCTTCCTGGAGCGCCCGTTCTGCGGCCCGCAGGTCGCGCTCGGCGAGCGACAGCTGGCCGTCCTCGATGCGCAGCGCCGTGTCCCACAGCAAGCGCGCCACCTCGTCGGTCGCCTGCTTCGATTTATCCATGAAGAGCCGCGCCCGGGCCATGCGCATCGCCATGAAGGCGGCCATGTCGTGGTTGTAGCGGTCGGGGCGCGCGGAGAGGTCGCCGACGATCTCCGCCACCGCCTGCCGGCTCGTGGGATCGCGCAGCAGATCCTTGCGCGCCTCGGCGAGCGCGCGCGCGACGGGATGTTTAAAAACGCGTTCAGGCAGCGTCATGGTGACCAGCGCGCTCTTGCCCTTCTGGCCGATCGCGTCCACAGCCTGAAGCTCGATCGTGACCTTGAGGCCCGACCAGGGATGGGCGGTCAGATCGTGGAAGCTCGAACCCTTGATCGCCTTCCGCGCGCCGCCGGCGGGCAGCTTCAGCACCAAGGGCTTGGCGTCCTTGGGCGCGTCCTTGTCGGCCCGCCTGATGGTCGCCTGCATCGAGGTGATGCCGTGGTCGTCGCGCGCTTCATAGTCGATGCGCAGCGCGCCGCGCTCTGTGGCTTTCGGTTGCTTGGCGAAGTCGATCTTGGGCGGCGTGTCGGTCACGACGTTGATCGCCCAGCGCCCGAGCTCGCGGCCGCGCTGGCTCACGATCAGCCGCGTCGTCGCGTCCAGCTTGCCTTCGGCCTGATAGCTCGCCCCCGCCATCGACTTGAAGGCGATCTTGCTGCGATCAAGGCTCAGCTTCGGCGCGCCGCGGCCGCCCTGGACGCGGACCAGCAGCTTGGTGCCGGCCGGCACGGTGATCGGCTCGACGATGGTCTTCTTCGCGGTCAGGAAGCGCGGCGCCTGGCGGGTGTAGCGGGGCGGTGTGAGCCAGACCTCGAGCGTCGAGGGACCGGCCGCGGCCACGGCGGTCAGATCGGGTGTGGCGGCGCGCATGATGCGGTTCCAGCCGTCGCCCCACGAGAACACGACTGCCGCCACCAGAAGGACGGCCAAGCCGCCGCGCAGGGCCAGCGGGTCGCGCCGCGCGAGACCCGGCGACGGGAAGCCGGCGCGCAGGCTGCCGAGCTTTTCCAGCATCCGCCGGCGATGCGCTTCCCAAAGGGCGCGGGCGCCGGGATCGTCGGCGCCGGTGGCCTGGCTGTCTTCGAGCTGCTCCAGCGGACGGTGCTTGAGCTCCGAGGCGATCTCGACCCGGCGGCGCGCTTCCTCGGTGTTGGGCAGGTGGAAGTCGCGGAAACCGCGCCAGGCGGTGTAGGCAAAGCCGAGCACGAAGGCGAGCAGCACGCTCACATGGAGCCAGCCGGGTAGGGCGGGGAGGACGTCGGACAAGGCGACAGCGACGAACAGCCCGGCAACCAGCACGCTCGGCCAGGCCGAACGCCAGATCCGCTCCCAGCCGATCGCGGCCCAGGCCGTGGCCAGCCGCGCATACAGGCGGGGTTTGCGGGGTTCGGGGGAACGTGACCGTCGGGCTTTGCCTACCATCAACCAGTCCCTCTCAATGCGCCGATTAAGTCGGGCGCGGTGTCGCGTCAGTCTCCGCGTTTCGCGGTCTTGCCGAGCCAATCCGGAATGACATCCTGGGCCAGCATTTCGTCATAAGTTTGACGCGGCCGCACGACGGCGAAACGGGCGCCGTCGACCAGCACTTCCGGCACCAACAGCCGTGCATTATAGGTCGACGCCATGACGGCACCGTATGCGCCGGCTGAACAGATCGCAAGTAAATCGCCCGTGATCACAGGGGTTAAGGGCCGCTCGGTCGCGAACGTATCGCCGGTCTCACAGACGGGGCCCACGATGTCGACCGGCGCCGCGACCGCATCGGGCGGCGGCTGGGTCACCGGCGCGAAGACGTGCCAGGCGCCGTAAAGCGCCGGCCGCTTCAAGTCGTTCATGGCGGCGTCGGTAATGACGAAACGGCGGCTCGCCCCTTCCTTGACCAGGATGACGCGCGTCAAGAGCACGCCCGCATTGCCGACCAGCGAGCGGCCCGGCTCGAAGGTGAGCGCGCAGTCGAGATTGCCGACGGTCTCGCGGACCACGCGAGCGTAATCGGCGAGGCTCGGTCCCGGCCCCTCGTCATAGGCGATGCCGAGCCCGCCGCCGAGATCGAGCCGCTTCACCGTGTGTCCGGCCGCGCGCAGCGTGCCGACGAGATAGGCGACGGTCTTGAAGGCGCGCTCGAAGGGCTCCACGTCGGTGAGCTGCGATCCGATATGGACGGCGAGCCCGTCGGGCTCCAAGCCTTCCAACGCTTCGGCGCGCGCATAGGCGGCAACGACCCGGCCAAGATAGATGCCGAACTTGTTCTCCTTGCGACCGGTGGAGATCTTCTCATGCGTGCGCGCATCGACATCGGGGTTGATGCGCAGCGAGACGCGCGCGGTGACGCCGGTCCGCCGCGCCGCCTCGCTCAGGACTTCGAGCTCGGGCTCCGACTCGACGTTGATCTGCGTGACGCCTGACTTCAGCGCGGATTCAATCTCGGCTTCCGTCTTGCCGACGCCGGAGAAGATGATGTCCTCCGCCGGCACGCCCGCCGCCAGCGCCTTGCGGAACTCGCCTTCCGAAACCACGTCGGCGCCCGCGCCGAGCGCCGCAAAGGTGCGGATCACGGCGAGGTTGCCGTTCGCCTTCACGGCATAGCAGATCTTCGCGTCGAGCCCTTCGAACGCGCGCGCATAGTCGGTGTAGGCTCGGCGCATCGCCGCGCTCGAATAGCAATAGACCGGCGTGCCGACGGCTTCGGCGATCGCGTCGAGCGCCACCTGCTCAGCATGCAGCCGGCCGTTCGCGTAGTGGAACTCCGGGCTGTCGGCGAGCACGGCGGTCGGCCGGGCCTTGGTTTCGGTCATGACGGTCACGAACGTGCTCCCATCCCGCTATTGTCGCGGATAGGTGTGCGGATAGTTGTCGCTCTTTCCCGGCGGCAGCTTCGGCGGTCCCGACTTGCCGCAGGCGGCGAGCGAGCCCATCAGCGCGAGAGCGGCAATGGCGATACGCAGAAAGGCCATCATAGGAAGCGCTCCTTCGCCGCCGCCACGGCGGCCTTGACGTTGTCCGGTGCGGTGCCGCCGAAACTGGTCCGGCTGGCGACCGACTTCTCCACCGATAATACCTCGAAAACCTCGTCGGTGATGCGCGGATCGACATCCTGCATTGCCTTGAGGTCGAGCTCTTCGAGGCCGCAGCCGCGCTCTTCGGCGAGCTTGACGATGCGGCCGGTCACGTGATGCGCCTCGCGGAAGGGGAGACCCGGGCCCCGCACCAGCCAATCGGCGAGGTCGGTCGCGGTGGAAAATCCGCCGGCCGCGGCCGCGCGCATGGCATCCGCGTTGAGGCTTAGATCGTCGACCATGCCCGCCATCGCCGCGATCATCAGCTCGAGCGTATCGGCGGCATCGAAGATCGGCTCCTTGTCTTCCTGCATGTCCTTCGAATAGGCGAGCGGCAGGCCCTTGAGCACCACGAGCAGGCCCGAAAGCGCGCCGATGATGCGCCCTGATTTGGCGCGCACGAGTTCGGCCGCATCGGGGTTCCGCTTCTGCGGCATGATCGAGCTGCCGGTCGAGAACGCATCCGACAGCGAGACGAAGGCGAAGGGCGCAGTCGACCAGATCACGATCTCCTCGGCGAAGCGCGAGAGATGCACGGCCGCGATAGCCGCCAAGCCCAGATATTCGAGCGCGAAGTCGCGGTCGGCCACGGCGTCGAGCGAGTTCGCTGTCGGCCCGTCGAAGCCGAGCGCCTCGGCCGTCATCGTGCGGTCGATCGGAAACGACGTCCCCGCGAGCGCCGCCGTGCCGAGCGGGCTTTCGTTCAGCCGCGCACGGGCGTCGCGCACCCGGCCGCGGTCGCGCCCGAACATCTCGACGTAAGCCAGCATGTGATGGCCGAAGGTCACGGGCTGCGCCGTCTGCAGATGCGTGAAGCCCGGCATGATCGTGTCGGCCTGCGCTTCGGCCTGCGCGATCAGCGCCGCCTGCAACGCCTGCAAACCGTCATCGAGCCGGTCGAGCGCGTCGCGCACCCAGAGCTTCAGATCGGTCGCGACCTGGTCGTTGCGCGAGCGCGCCGTGTGCAGCCGTCCGGCCGGCTCGCCGATCAGCTCGGCCAGCCGAGCCTCGATATTCATGTGAATGTCTTCGAGCGCCGTCTTGAACTGAAAGGTGCCCGCCTCGATCTCGCCCAGGATCGTATCTAGACCTTTGGCGATCGCCTTGCCATCTTGCTCAGAGATGATGCCACAGGCCGCCAGCATCGCCGCATGGGCCTTCGAGCCCGCGATGTCCTGGGCGTAGAGGCGCTGGTCGAACCCGATGGAGGCGTTGATACGCTCCATCAGATCGTCGGGCGCCGCTTCGAACCGGCCGCCCCACAGCGCATTGGCGGGTGCGCGCGCCTGTTTGCTTGTCATGACCAGATCGCCTTTAACGTCGCTAACAACGTCACATAGATAGAGTCACTTGCGTGAACACGGACCGGACTATGCCTCAAAACCTTGCTAAACGGTTGAAGCACCTCGCAATTGCCGGCGTGTTGGCGATATGGGGAGGGATTGGCGTCCCGTCAAACCTTGCCGCCGACGACGGGCCGCCTCGTTTCGACGGCACGATTGGGCAATTTACTCTGATCAAGCCGCTCCGGCCAGCGCCGGAGGTCCCATTGCGCGACGAAAAGGGCGCGTCCGTGACGCTCGCCAAGTTCAAGGGCAAGGTGGTGCTGGTCAATTTCTGGGCCACCTGGTGCGCGCCCTGCGTGCGCGAGATGCCGGCGCTCGACGCCTTGCAGGCGAAGTTCGGGACCGACCGGTTCGTCATCGTCGCGGTCTCGCTCGACCGGCTTGGATTCGCCAAGATCACACCGTTTCTGGAGCGCATCGGCGTCGAGCGCCTCACCGTGCTGCTCGACCAGAAGCGCGCGCTCTACCGCAAGGTGAACGGCCAGGGCCTGCCGACGACGCTGCTGCTGGACCACGAAGGCAAGGTGCGCGGCTATCTCGAGGGCCCGGCCGAATGGGACGGCAAGGCGGCCGAAGCGCTCATCCGCTACTACCTCAAAGCCGCCAACCCGGTGAAGAAGGCCGAGGCGGGCGTACCCGCGCGCTGAGCTTGGCTGTTCGGCGCTCTCGCGATCGGCTAGTTTGCGGGCATGCCGTCCGTCGCCGATGACCACCAGCGCCTCTACCATTTGTGCCCGCGCCAGGCTTGGGAGGCGGCGCAATCGAACGGCGCATTTAAGGCCAGCGGTCCGGACCCGTTCATCCATCTCTCGACCCGCGATCAGGTGATCGAAAGCGCCGCGCTCCACCTCGCCGGCGTCGCCGATCTTCTCTTGCTCACCATCGATGCGGATGCGCTCGGGCCCGCATTGAGGTGGGAGGCCTCGCGCGGCGGCGCGCTCTTCCCGCATCTTTATGCCGACCTGCCGCTCGACGCCGTCATCGCCACCGATCCCCTGCCGCTCGGCCCCGACGGCCGGCATGTCTTCCCCGAGGGGTTCGCCGGATCGGCGGCGCCATGAACCTCTACCCGCTCGCCAAGCCGTTCATCGGCCTCATCGGCCCGGAGACCGCGCACCGGCTCACCGTCCGCGCGCTGGCCGCCGGGCTCGGGCCGAATGTCTCAGCCGCCGCCGATCCGATCCTTAAAACAACGCTCTGGGGCCGAAAGTTCGCAAACCCCATCGGCCTCGCGGCGGGGTTTGACAAGCATGGCGAGGCGATCGCCGCCAGCCTGGCGCTCGGTTTCGGCTTCACCGAAATCGGCAGCATCACGCCCAAGCCGCAGCCGGGCAATCCGCGCCCGCGTGTCTTCCGGCTGACCCAGGACCGTGCGGTCATTAACCGCTACGGCTTCAACTCCGAAGGCATCGAGGCGGCAGCGGGGCGATTGCGCGCCTACCGCGAGGGCGGCGGGACCGGTCTCGTCGGCGTCAATCTCGGCAAGAACAAGGAGAGCGAGGATGCCGCGCTCGATTACGCGAAGGGCGCGGCGGCGCTGGGCGGTTTCGCGGATTACGTCGTCGTCAATGTCTCCTCGCCGAACACGCCGGGCCTCCGCGCGCTCCAGGGCAAGGACGAGCTCGCTGCCATCGTCGCCCGGACCCGCGACGCGCTGCCCGAGCCGGCGCCGCCGCTGCTGGTCAAGCTCGCCCCCGATCTCACCGACGAAGACAAGCGCGATATCGCGGCGGTCGCGCTCGACGCCCCGGTCGACGGCCTGATCATCAGCAATACCACCACCGCCCGCCCGGATGGGCTCAAAAGCCCGCATGCGAACGAGGCCGGTGGTCTATCCGGCGCCCCATTGATGGCGCCCTCGACGTCGCTGCTTACCGAGTTCTTCGCCCTGACCGAGGGAAAGCTGCCGCTCATCGGCGTCGGCGGCGTCGCCTCGGCGGCCGACGCCTATGCCAAGATCCGGGCCGGCGCCTCGCTGGTTCAGCTCTACACGGCGCTGGTCTTCGAGGGGCCGGGCCTGGTGCCGGCGATCACGAGCGGCCTTGCCGATCTTCTGCGCCGCGACGGCTTCGCCTAGGTGGCCGATGCCGTGGGCGCCGACAGCGAACGTCAAGCAAGCACCGCCGATCGCTGAGACCAACCGCCGGTGCGCCGGCACACGCCGGCGATCTTTGCCTTTCGTTAACCCTATCTCAAGACTGGCGCGCCAGACTGCCCGGCGAATACCCCAATACCCTCGTGGGAACAGATTCCGGGCCGGTTTCCCTTGACGCTTCATAGTTTCCTGATCGTTTTCTATCTGGCGGCTGCCGCGGCGGCGGCGCATTTCCTGCCGTCCGCGCTGCCCAAGCTCGCGGCACCGGCCGGCCTCGTGTGGGCCTCCGCTGTGCTGGCGCTCTTCGCCATCGGCCATGCGACCTTTGCCGTGCTGCGCAATCGCCGCGCCATGGCCCGCGAGGTCAAGTCGCTCCAGGATGCCCACGGCAAGGTCATGCGCGAGCTCGGCTATGCCCGCGCCGAGGTGGTGCAGATCCACGATGCGTTGGCCGCAGCTGCCGAGGCCAAGGGCAGCGCCCCTAAGCTGCGCGACGTCGCCAACGAGGTGCAGACCCTGCGCCGCGAGATCTAGCGCCTGCACGAGCCCGAACCCGAGGACGGGGAGGGCAACCGCACCGTCACGCCGATGACGGCCGACGATCTGGCGCAGCTCGACGCCGCGGCGATCCTCGACATCGTGCGCGAGGCGATCGATACCGACCGCGTCGATCTCTACCTCCAGCCGATCGTCAGCTTGCCCCAGAGGAAGCATCGCTTCTACGAATGCTTCTCGCGCATCCGCGACCACGACGACAATCTGATCGGCCCCGAAGCCTATCTGGAAATTGCCGAGCGAAACGGGCTGATCGCGGCGATCGACAACATCCTCCTCATCCGCTGCGTCCAGCTCGTCCGCAAGGTTCAGCAGAAGCGCCGGAACGTCGGCTTCTTCGTCAACATCTCGCCGCACACCTTGGCGGACCGGAAGTTCTTCGCCGAGTTCGTGCTCTTCATGGAAGAGAACAACGAGCTTGCCCCCAACCTCGTCTTCGAATTCGCCCAGGCGGACATCGTCGACCTGCCGTCGGAGACCGCCGGCCGGCTTCATCAATTGGGCGAGCTCGGCTTCCGCTTCTCGCTCGACCGCGTGAAGCGGCTCGACCTCAACTACCCGGAGCTGTCGCGGCGTTTCATCCGCTACATCAAGGTCGAGAGCGAAACGCTCAAGGCCTGGCAGGCCGAAGCCCATGGCGGCGAAGGGCCGACCGCCTTCAAGTCGGCGCTCGACCGCTACGCCATCGACATCGTCGCCGAGCGCGTGGAGGAGGAAGAAGAGCTCCGCGAGTTGCTCGACTACGGCATCGATTACGGCCAGGGCTACCTGTTCGGCGAGCCGCGTCCCGCACGCTAGCCTGAACTGCGCCGACAAGCCTTTCCATTGGGCGGTGCGCGTGGCAAGACACCGCTGCCATGGCGAGCGAGCCCGAAATCTCCAGCGATTCTTCCGAAGCATTGCCCTTCATCGATGGGCTCGAGAGCCTTGCCGGCGACTATGACGGTTTCATCGTCGATCTCTGGGGCACGGTGCATAACGGGGTTGCACCCTTGCCCGGCGCCATCGACTGCCTGAAGAATCTGAAGGCGACGGGCAAGCCCGTCCTCATCCTCTCCAACGCCCCGCGCCGCGCCGACAACGTCGCCGAGCGCATGCAGGCGATGGGGATTTCAGAGGTGTGTTACGACGCCGTGCTGTCCTCGGGCGAGGCCGCGCATATCGCGCTTCGCGACCGGCCCGACCGCTTTCACGCCGGGCTCGGCCGCGCCTGCTTTTTGTTGGGTCCGCCCGACGACGACAGCGTGATCGCGGGCCTCGATTACGAGCGTGTCGATTCGATCAAGGCGGCGCATTTCATCCTGGCCATCGGCGCGTACCGCTCGGGCGACAAGGCGCGCGACTATGACGGCATGCTGGCGGGCGCGACCGAGCGGCGGCTCGCCATGGTCTGCGCCAACCCTGATATAGAAGTGCTGCGCGGCGGCGTGCGCGAGATCTGCGCGGGGGCGATCGCCGCGCGCTTCGAGACCTTCGGCGGCGAGGTCCACTATCACGGCAAGCCCCATCCGCCGATCTACGAAGCGAGCCTCGCCCTCATGGGGCTGGCCAAGGATGCCCGCATCCTCGCCATCGGCGACGCCCTGCCCACCGACGTCAAAGGCGCCAACGCCGCCGGCTTCGATGCGCTTTTGATCACCGGAGGCATCCACGCTGCGACGCTCGGCATCGAAGCGGGCGAGGTGCCGGAGGCTGCCGCGCTCGAGCGCCTCATGACCAAGCACGGCACGCGCCCGCGCGCCGCGGCAGCTGCGTTCAAGTGGTAAGGCCGGCCGGCCGGTAGTCCTGCGCTAGAGCACGCCCCGCGCATCGATCCGCCAGATAGCCTCGATCACGTCGCCGCGCACGGCGTGGATGTAGTCGTGCAGGTTTACGGTGGGATCGCAGTGCGGCGTCACCAGCTCGACCTGGCTGCCCAGTGGCAGCGTCTCTCCCTCATTTGCGAATTCGATCCGGCCATGTTCGTCACCGAAATAGGCATATCTGGCCCCGGCGGGGGCGCCGTCATAGAGCTCGGGGAAGGGTCCGTCGGTGGCGAAGCACTTGAAGCCGCCGTCGATGGTCACGAAACCGTCGGCGTTCGCGCTGACCACCGTATTCCGCATCGTAAGCGCCGTTGCGAAGGGAGGGGCGCCTCTATCCTCGACGATCTCGACGATCTCGACGATGTTGTATTCGACATCCATGAACGCATAGCTGCCGGCCTGGTGCTCGTTGATGACGCCGCGCTCGGCGTCGATGGCGATGGTTCCGGTGCCGCCGCCGGTGACGATGGCGGGCGCGATCCCGGCCTTCTCGAGCGCCGCCGCCGTCGCCGCGAAGCGGTCGAGATGCACGCCGTAGGTCGCCGCACGGTCGCCGTAATCCTCGATATGCTGCACCATGCCCGAATAGCCTTGGATGCCGCCGAAGCTGAGCCCCTCGCTCTCGCCGATCAGCCGCGCCAGTTCCACCGCTGCCGGAATGCTCGCCACGCCGGTGCGCTGCATGCCGACATCGACATCGACCAGCACCGTGAGCGCGCTTCCCGCCATGCGCACCGCCGCCGCGATCTCGTGCACGGTATCGGGATGATCGGCAACCACCATCAATCCGTCGGCCTTGCCATTGAGCTGCGCGAGACGCTCGATCTTCGCCGGACCCACCACCGGTGAGGTAATCAGCACCCCGGCGACACCGGCCGCCACCATCGCCTCGGCCTCGTGCAAGGTTGCGCAGCAGACGCCGAGCCCGCCCGCTGCGATCTGCCGCTTGGCGATCTCCGAGCATTTGTGGGTCTTCGAATGCGGCCGGATCTTGAGCCCGCTTGCGCCCAGGAACTCGCCCATGTGCGCGAGGTTCCGCTCGAAGAGATCGAGCCGCAAAACCAGCGCCGGGGTCGTTATACGTGCGAGCCCGCCGGGCTCGCCGATCAGCCCGGCATTGGGACCAAGACCACGGTCGCGCATCATCCGCTCCGTCCTACGCCACGCTATTCCCGCATCTTGCGGCGGAGATAATTGAGCAGGTCGATCGGCGTCACCAAACCGCGATAAGTCCCGTTATCGACCACCAGCGGCACATAGCCGTCGTTCATGATCGGCAGAAGGTCGCGCGGATCGGCGGAGGAGGGGACGGTCTTGAGGTTGGTCGCCATAGCCTCGCGCACCGGCTGGGCGAAGTTCTCCTCGCGGTCCAGCACGGCGAGCAGGATATCGGTCTCGTTGATTACGCCGACGATCTTGCCGTCCTCCAGCACCGGAAGCTGCGAGATGTCGTGGAGCCGCATCCGCGTATAGGCGGTCATCAACGAATCGTCGGGCGTGGCGGTGATGTCCGCTTGGTCGGCATGGCGGCGAACGATCAGGTCGCGCAAGTTTCCGTATGTCTCGCGTTCCAGGAAGCCCTGATCGATCATCCAATAGTCGTTGTACATCTTGGAGAGATACTTCATGCCGCTGTCGCAAACGAAGGTCACGACACGCTTTTCCTCGGTCTGCTCGCGGCAGTATTTGAGCGCGCCCGCGATCAGCGTTCCCGTCGAGGAGCCGCCCATGATGCCTTCGCTCTTCAGCAGCGCGCGGGCGGCGTGCAGGCTTTCCTCGTCGGAGATCATGTAGGTGCGGCCGATCAGCGAGAGGTCGCCCACCGGCGGCAGCTCGTCCTCGCCGATGCCCTCGACCAGCCATTGCCCGGCCTCCTGCAGCTCGCCGGTCTGGACGTAAGGCCCAACCATCGAGCCGAGCGGATCGGCGAAGACCATCTCCACATGCGGCGCGACGCGCTTGAAGTAGCGCCCGACACCTGTGATCGTCCCCGCCGTGCCGATGCCGCAAACGATGGCGTCGACGTCGTGGTCCATCTGCTCCCAGATCTCCGGGCCCGTCGTCTCCTCATGCGCATCCGGATTGTGCGGATTGCCGTGCTGGTAGACGTAGTAGGCGCCGGGGATCTCATCGGCGATGCGGCGCGCCATGTCCTGGTAGTTGTCGGGATCGCCGGGCGGTGCGTCGGAGCGCGTCACCGTCACCTCGGCCCCTAATGCCCGCAGGTGATAGATCTTCTCCGCGCTCATCTTGTCGGGGATCAGGATGATGACGCGGTAGCCCTTCTGGCGGCCGATTAGCGCCAGGCCGATGCCGGTATTGCCGCTCGTCGCCTCGACGATCGTGCCGCCCGGCTTCAGATGGCCTTCCTTTTCGGCCATGTCGATCATCTTCAGCGCAATACGGTCCTTGATCGAGCCGCCGGGGTTGAGGTTCTCCAGCTTGGCGAAGAGCCGGCACTTGCCCGTGTCGAGGTGCGAGAGCTCGACCATCGGCGTATTGCCGATCATCTCCAGCACGTTCGGGTAGGTGCCTGCCGTTACCACGCGTCTCTCCACCGGGCGATCGTCCATCGGTCTACTATCTAACTAGTTATCTAACTAGTCCGCTATTGTCCGGTCTACCGCGTACCATAGCGGGCGAGCGAGTCGCGCGGCATCCAGCCGGTTTCGCCGCGCCAGCTCCGCACGCGCGCCCAGAGGCCGGCGCGGCCGGTCGCGATGACCACGTTGCCCTTGCGGACCAGACCGGTCGCGGGTGACTTGGCATTCGGGATCCGGTAGAGCGTCTCGTCGCGCGTGACGGTGAGCCAGCGCCGCCTTGCCGCCCCGCTCGGGCAACGCAGACCCTTGCGTGCAGACGCGGCGAAGGCCTTGCGGACGCGGTCGTAGCCGGGTGCGAACGCCGCGCCGGGCAGGCAGCGATAGGTTCGGAAGATCCGGGCGCCGGCCGCGAGCTGCTTTCCTTTCGCGACCACATCATGCAGCACGGCAAGCAGCGCCTTGTCGCTCGCCTCGCCGCGATAGCTCAGCATGACGAGGTCCGGCTTGCCGCATTTGCCGCCGGCGAGCCAGTCGAGCGCGTGCGCCTTGCTGATCGGACTGCCATAGAGGTACATCCGCGAGAGCACGTCGATCGAGCCGCAGGCCGCGGCCTGCCGTCCGGCGGCAAGCGCCGCCAGCAGGATCACGACAGGAAGCGCTTGTCTGGCCATCACACCTACCTTAGCGCGCGCCCGCTGGGACGATAAACACGGTTCGACAAACCGGCTCGACGCACCGGGTTAGAGCGCCGAGCTGGGCCGCGCCTTCACCGCCTCGTACCAGCGCTTGGCGTTCGTCTGATCGTCGGCGAGGCCGAGCTTCAGCCAGCCGGCGAACTCCACCGTCACGAAAGCGGTGATGTCGGCAACCGTATAGACGTCGCCGGCAATGTATTCGCTCTCGCCCAGCATGCGGTCGAGATCCTCGAAGAAGCGCGGCACCCGCGCACGGCCACGCTCGGCGAGCTCGGGAATCTGCTCGTAGCTGTGCTTGCCGGTCAGCGCGCGGCCGGCCATGGGTTTGGCCGAGTTGCGGAGCGCTTCGCCGACGGCCATGAAGCCCTCGACTTCGACCCGCCATTCGCGGTCGGCGACCAGCGCCTTCTCGCGCGCATCGCGGCCCATCAGCGGTGGCTCGGGATGCGTCTCCTCCAGATACCGCCACAGCCCCTGCGTGCTGTTGATCTTGGTCCCGTCATCGAGCTCCAGCACAGGCACGGTGAGATAGGGATTGATCGCCGCGAATTCGGGGCTCATTTGCTCCTTCTCGCGCAGATTGACCTCGACCGTGGGGATGTCGAGCCCCTTCTCGGCGATGAAGATGCGCGCGCGGCGCGGCGACGGGGCGGTGCTGCAGTCATAGAACTTCATGGGATGTCGGATCCGCTTTACTTGGTTGGGACGATACGCGCGCCGATGGTTACAGGAATGCCCGCGCAGGTCCAGCGGTAGGGCGCAGGCCCACATTGTTGCACTGCAGCAAAATACTTGCCCTGGCCGGTCAGGCATCGCATGCTTACTGAATTATGGCGACACCATCGTTCTTCGATGAAATGACATCGCCCGCCGGCGGCGTGCGATCGCCCTATGGCCGATTTTCGCGGCTCCTCGACGACCTCCCGCTCAAGCGCTTGAAGACCAAGCAGAACGAGGCGGACGAGTTCTTCCGCAAGCAGGGCATCACCTTCCTCACCTATGGCGAGGACGGCAGCGACGAGCGCCTGATCCCCTTCGATCCGATCCCGCGCATCCTGAGCGCCGGCGAATGGGAGACCTTGCAAAAGGGCTGCATCCAGCGCGTGGCGGCGCTGAACATGTTTCTCCGCGACATCTATCACGACCACGAGATCGTCAAGGCCGGCATCGTCCCGGAGGACATGGTCTTCGGCAATGAGGCCTACCGGCCGGAGATGCGCGAGGTCGACCTGCCGCGCGGCGTCTACGCGCATATCGCCGGCGTCGATCTGGTGCGCATTTCCGAGAGCGAGTTCTACGTGCTGGAGGACAATCTCCGCACCCCGTCGGGCGTGTCATATGTCTTGGAGAACCGCGAGATCATGCTGCGGCTGTTCCCGGAGGCCTTCGCGCGCGAGCGCGTGGCGCCGGTGGGCAACTATCCCGACCTCCTGCTGCGCAATCTCCGCGCCGTGGCGCCCGATGTCCTGGGCGATCCGACCGTCGTGGTGCTGACGCCGGGACGCTTCAACTCGGCCTATTTCGAGCACGTCTTCCTGGCCGACCAGATGGGTGTCGAGCTCGTCGAGGGCAGCGACCTCTTCGTCAAGAACGGCCATGTCTACATGCGCACCACCGAGGGCCCGGTGCAGGTCGACGTGATCTACCGCCGGCTCGACGACGAGTTCCTCGACCCTCTGATTTTCCGGCCCGACTCGGCGCTCGGCGTGGCGGGTCTCCTGTCGGTGGTGCGCTCAGGCGGCGTCACGCTCGCGAACGCCATCGGCACCGGCGTCGCCGACGACAAGGCGATCTACACCTTCGTGCCAGACATCATCCGCTTCTATCTGGGCGAGGAGCCGATCCTCTCCAACGTGCCGACCTACCGGCTCGACAAGGCCGATGAGCTGAAATACGCGCTCGAACATCTGGGTGAGCTGGTGTTCAAGGAGGTGCACGGCTCCGGCGGCTACGGCATGCTGGTCGGCCCGGCCGCCAGCAAGGCCGAGCGCGAGGCCTACAAGGCGCGGATCGAGGCCAATCCCGCCGCCTTCATCGCCCAGCCGACCCTCGCGCTCAGCACCTGCCCGACGCTGGTCAAGCACGGCATCGCCCCGCGCCATGTCGATCTTCGGCCCTTCGTGCTCTCAGGTGAGGAGACCACCGTCATCCCGGGCGGCCTGACCCGGGTGGCGCTCACCGAGGGCTCGCTCGTCGTCAACTCGTCGCAGGGCGGCGGCACCAAGGATACGTGGGTGCTGGAGAGTTGATTGGGCTATGATGCGCCCAGTGTTGTCCCACACGGACCGGCGATGCTGAGCCGCAGCGCGGAAGACCTTTACTGGATGTCGCGTTATGTGGAGCGCGCGGAAAATGCCGCGCGCACGCTCGACGTCAGCTATCGCATGTCGCGCCTGCCCTCGGCCACGGGCGGCGAGGAGTTGCACTGGCGCCCGGCGATCGAGATCGGTCCCGACACGACATACTTCGAGAAGACCTACGGCGAGCCGAGCGAAGCCAACGTCATCAAGTACATGGCGCTCGATCTTGATAATCCGTCGAGCATCCTCTCCTGCCTCAAGGCCGCGCGCGAGAACGCCCGTGCCGAACGCACCGCCGTCACCTCGGAGATGTGGGAGGCGCTGAACGCGACCTGGCTGGAGATCGCAGGCCTCAATGCGGCCAAGCTCGAGCGCTGGGGCTACCGCTCGTTCTTCGACTGGATCAAGGAGCGCTCGCACCTCTTCCGCGGCGTCACTTTCGGCACGCTGCCGCGCGGCGATGCGTTCCACTTCCTGCGGCTCGGCACCTTCCTGGAGCGCGCCGACAACACCGCCCGCATCCTCGACGTGAAGTACCACGTGCTGCTGCCCGAGGGCGAAGAGGTCGGCGGCGTGGTCGACTATTACCAATGGGGCGCGTTGCTGCGCTCGGTCAGCGCTTTTCGAGCCTATCGGGCAGCGTACCGCGACGCCATCCGGCCCTGGCGGGTGGCCGAGCTCTTGATCCTGCGCCCCGATATGCCGCGGTCCCTACGGAACTGCTTCGATGAGATGATCCAGACCCTCGAGGCGCTGGCCGGGGCCGTGCCGCGCGACTGCCACCGCCTGGCCGTCGAGATCCACGCCAGCCTGCGCTTCGCCCAGATCGACCGCATCGTGCGCGCGGGCCTGCACGAGTTCCTGGACGACTTCGTGGAGAAGAACAACGAGCTCGGCCTTCAGGTCCAGCGCGACTTCATGATGGCCGCTCCCGTCGAGGCATAGCCGACCTACCCCATGCAAATCCGCGTCCGCCACGAAACCAAATATGTCTACAGCGCGCCGCTCTCGCGCAGCACGCAGTATCTGCGCATCACGCCACGCCATGACGACGGTCAGGCGGTGAGCGGCTGGCGCGTGACCGCGCCGGGCAAGCTGAGCGAGTGGCAGGATCACCACCACAACATCTGCCACACGCTGGTCGTCGACCAGCCGGTGGAGCAGCTTTCGGTGGTCGGCGAGGGTCTCGTCGAGACGACCGAGACCTACGGGGTCTCACCGGCGATGCCCTACGACCTGCCGACGGCGATCTATTTGCGGCAGACCGATTTCACCCGGCCCGACGCGCGCCTCAGGCGCTTCGCGGGCAAGTTCCGGAGCGCGGTCGCGGACGACATGGTCAAGGGGCTGCACGCGCTGATGCTGGGGGTGCGCGAGGCGGTCGACTATCAGGAGAACGAGACGCATGTCCATACGACCGCGGCCGAAGCGCTCGCCGACGGGGCCGGGGTCTGTCAGGACCATGCGCATGTCTTTATCTCGGCGTGCCGGATTCTCGACGTGCCCGCGCGTTATGTCGGCGGCTATCTCGCCAGCACGGACGATCCCGTGGAGCACGCCGCCGGCCATGCCTGGGCATCGGCGCTGGTGCCCGATCTCGGCTGGGTCAGCTTCGATCCCGCCAATGCGGTCTCGGCCACCGAGCGCTATGTCTACGCCACCCAGGGTCTCGATTATGCCGATGTGAGCCCTGTGCGCGGCGTCCGCCATGGCGGCGGCAACGAGACGCTCTCGGTCGCGATCAAGCTTCAGGCGACGGCGGCTGCGCAGCAGCAGTAAGCGGCCGGGGCCGCCGAATGTCGATAAATCCTAGCCCGATGAGGCGCATTTGCGCGCGGCGGAGAGCGCGCCGCCGAGCAGCTTGATGGCGACCTCGCGCGGCGGCTTCTTGCCGTCGCGGCGGGCGGTCACGATGCGGGACGCTTCTTCCTCGCTCAGACTGTCGGCGATGGCCTTGCCCATGCATTCGCACTGAGCCGTGCTCTGCTTGCCGCGGTTCTGACAGCTCGCGGTGAACATCCGCGCCAGCTCGGCCTTGGCGCCCGTCACGCTGGTGCCGCCGCCGATAGAGCCCCCGCCGCCGTCGACGAGCGCGACCACCACCACGATCACGATCAGCAGGGCCAGCACCGCACCGCCGCCGAACAGCAAAATCTTGGTGTTCTTCGTCAGGCCCGACGAGCTGCCGCCGCCCGAGCCGCTGGGGGGTGCTTTGGGTCGGCCCGGTTGTTTCATTTCCCTGGAGATCTCCATTGCGCCCTGTTCCGCACGTTGGCCGAGGCCACTGGCGGTGTTGGGTCTGATTGTCGCGGGATCGACGGAAATGATGTCTGCGAGGTTGAACTCGGCCTCGCCGAACCGGACTTCGGTATCGATCTCGATGTCGGCACTGGAAATCTGGGTCCATTGCCCGGCGTCCTTCACGAAGGTGCCGGCCGAGCTGCCGATATCGGTGAGGCGCCATGCACCGCCGCCCAGGTCCTCGAGCTCGGCATGTTTGCGCGAGATCGACGTGTCATCGAGGACGATGTCATTGGTGTCGCTGCGCCCAATGCGAAGCTTCGCCATGATGCCCCTCTTCGGTAACGCCCCTGGGGGCATTTTCCATCAACTGCCCGGCGTGCCGATTGCCGATCCTTGCGGGCGGCAGACGTGCCGGCTGGTCTTCATTGCCGTCCGAGCCATCGTTGCATGAATTGCGCGGCGATTCCATCGGGTTGGGCGCGCTTGTGCTACAGCGTTCAGCAATCTGCCTTACCGCGCCGCATAACCGCCATCCATCGTCAACGTCGTGCCCGTGGTGAAGGACGAGCGCGTGGACGCGAGGAACACGATCGCTTCGGCGACTTCTTCGGGCCGGCCCAACCGCTTCATCGGCGCCTGCTTGGCCATCGACGCGCGCACGTCGTAGCCCAAAGTCTGCGCGGTTTCTTCGGTCATGCCCGTGTCGATGTAGCCGGGGCAGACGGCATTCACCCGGATCGGATAGCCGAGCGCCGCGCATTCGACGGCGGCCGATCGGGTGAGCGAGGCGACACCGCCCTTGGCCGCGCCGTAGCCGCCGATATGCGCCGCACCCACCAGCGCATAGACCGAGGCGAGATTGACCGAAGCGCGCCGCGCCGCCGACTGCCTCGACCAGACCCACGGTCTCCGCGCCGCCGGTCTCGTTCACATCGCTCACGATGATGCGCGCGCCCTCGCGGGCGAGCGCCAGCGCCGTCGCCCGCCCGATGCCCGAGCCTGCCCCCGTCACCAACGCGCAAACGCCGCCGAGTCCGCTCCCGCCAGCATCCGATACCATCTTTCCTCCGCTAAGCCTGCCTGACCCGGTAGCCGAGGCGCGGGAAGTGCACCACCACCTCGCCCGCACGCGGGTCGTGCCGGCGTATCGCCACCCGGCCATGGGTCAGCAGCGCAAGCCCGCCCTCGACCGGTGGCGAGGCGCGGTCGACCGGCTCCACCGTCACCGTCTGGCCTGCGACGAAGCCTGGATCGGCGATCTCGCCGTCGGGCAGCGCGCGGTTATCCCCGGCCGCTGCATCGATCGCCGCTTCGGCGCTCAACTCGCTGCGCGCGCCGTGGCCGATCCCCGCGATGCGCTCCATCCAGCGATGCACCGCCGGCGCTTCGATCAAGTCGCCCGCGAGCTTCGTCGGCAAGGCGTCGAGAAACCAGAGACAATGATAAAGCGCCAGATCGGCGATCCCCGGGGCCTCACCCAGAAGGTAGTCGTTGCCGCCTGCGAGCATCCGCGCGACCCAGTCGAGCTGCGGGCGAAGCTGTTCGATGCCGCGCGCGCCGGTGGCGACGACCTGCTCGGGCGTGGGTGGCTTGCCGCCCCGCATCGCCGCCCGGTCGGCATGGAACTCGGGTGGAAGCGCCTCAGGATTGGCGCCTATGGCTGCCCAGGCGGCGGGAAAGAAAACAGTGGTCTCGGCCCAGAAGGCGAGCGCCTTGTGATGCCCCGATTGCCCGTCCGGATAGAGCGTCGGCTCCAGCCAGCGCCGCTCGATCTCGTCGGCGATCAGCATGGTATCGCAGAAGATCTCGGCGCCGATCTGCAAGGCGGGTGTGCGGCGGTAGCCTCCGGTCAGCGCCACGTAATCGGGCTTGGGCAGGATGATCGGGATATCGACGGCGCGCCAGGCGATCCCCTTCAATCCGAAAATCAGGCGGATCTTCTCCGAGAAGGGCGAGAGGTCGTACTGGTGCAGAATGGGTTGGTCGAGATACGGCTCGGTCATGACGGGATGCAGCCCGTTCCTTTGTGGCTACGCTTCGATGCGCGGTTGGGTGCTGCAGCTTCGGCCCGACGGGGCGGGGGGTCAAGTCAGGGCGCGCGGCAGATGGCAGAGCCGAAGAGGAGCGGGTCCTTCATCAGCGGTGCCGTGTCGGGCGACACCGCGATCCATGCGCCCATCACGCACAGGAACATGGCAATCGGCAGCGCCAGCCGGGGGCCGAGGGGCAGAACCTTCTCCGCGAACATGAGAAGGCCCAAGACGCCCATCCAGATCAGGCTCATGGCGCCGACCGCGAACATCACCGCCATCAGCGCCCAGCAACAGCCGACGCAAACGAGCCCGTGCGCGAGCCCCATACGCAGGGCGCCCGCGCCGCCGGGCCGCCAATGCCGCGCGAAGTAGCTGAGCGGCGTGCGGCAATGGGTGAGGCAGGCCTCCTTCAGTCGGGAGCTCTGATGGAGGCCCGCCAGCACCAGCACCGCGCCCGCGACCAGCGGCCCGGCCCGCGCCCAGGACACGAAAGAAAACGCGGCCTCGCGGATCGCCGCGTCCAGTGCGAAGGCGACCGCGCCGTAGAGCGTCCAGGCGAGGGCGTAGCCGGCGACGAAGGCGGTGGTGCGCGCACGTCCCTCGGACCGGCTTGCCGACCGCTCCGCCGACAAGGCGGCGAAGACCCGCACATAACCGATCTCCGATGGCAGCATCATCGCCGTCAACATGACGATCCAGCCGGCGAGAAAGGTTGGGAAATCGTGAAGTGGCGTGCCCGGCCCCTCATCGTGATCCGCCATGACAATGAGCGCGGCGGTCCAGGCAACCAACGCCAGCGCGACGATGATGACGGCCGCACCGGTGGCCGCGTCCATTCGTGGGATAATGGACGCGAGCGCCACCGGCCGCGGCCGGGCGGGCCGCGCCAGAGCGGACTTCGGCGGGGTCATGCCGCGTCGGGCCCGCTCCATTCGAAAGGAATATGCTTGCTGTTCTGCCCGGCGGCGAGGTCTTGCGAGACGCCGAACGCGTTCCTGTGGCCATCGACGCTCTTGCCCCAGGTGACCGCAGCGTCGGTCGGCCCGACCTCGCTGCCCGGCGGATTGAACGTCTGCACGCGCTTTGTCGGATCGGCCGTCGGCCCGGTCAGCGCTTCGCCGCTGGCGCGCACCATGTCCGGCACCTCGACCCGCCAGTTCTCCAACGCGTCGTCGACCTCGACCGAGATATCGGCGAATTCCACGCCCTTGATCGTTTTCACCACCGGAATGAACTGGGTCATCCAACCGCCCGCCTGGCTGGTGAAAATGAGCTGCAGCGCCTCGCGTTGCTCCGGGCTCGCGGCAGCATCGAAGATCACGCCGGCGTCGATCTTGTCGCCGGCCCAGACATTGCCCTCGAAGCCCGCGACGATGACGACCTTGAGCCCGGTCATGTCCGTCGCGCCGAAACGGCCGTCCGTGATCCGGTAGGCGAAGATGACGTCGCAGACATTACCGGTTGGCGGCTGGGCGAAGGTGCACGGGCAGGGCACGTTGCACGAGCAGACGTCGAACCAGTCTCCGGCGATGCGCCATTCGGGGATCGTCGGGCCGTCTTGGGTTGCAGCGTCTGCCATGGTTCGGTGTTCCTCCCGTGCCTATGCGATCTTGATTGCGATGATTTGCCGTTAGCCATTGAAAAGGCCGTATTGCGGCTTATTTTGTGCAAAGCTGCATATTAATCGCCGGCGCGTCAATAATTATCTGCAAGTTTGCACAAAAATATCATGAGACCACGAGGCAGACCGCGCAAATACGATCCGGATACTGCGCTCGAGGCAGCGCTCGGCGCCTTCTGGGACTGCGGCTTCGCCGGCACCAGCCTGGAGGATATCGCCGAGGCGACGGGCATGAGCCGTCCGAGCCTCCAGGCCGCCTTCGGCGACAAGAAAGCGATCTATCGCAAGGCCATCGCGCGCTTCAACGTCGAGTTCCTGGGCACGCTCGAAGCCGCGCTCTTTGCCGGCGGCAGCCTCGAGGACGACCTTGTCGGCTTCTATCTCGCGACCCTGCCGACCTACCGCACGGGGCCCGACGGCCCGCTCGGCTGCCCCGTCATCTGCACGGCGACCGTCGAGGCGGCGGGGGATGCCGATATTCGGGCCGATCTGGCCGCCGCCCTCGACCGCATCGACGCCGATCTCACGACCCGGTTCGAGCAGGCGAGCGAACAGGGCGCGCTCGCGCCGGGCGCGGACCCCAAGGCGTACGGCCAGCTTGCCGGTGCCCTGCTGCACAGCCTGGCGGTGCGGACCCGCGCGCGCCAGCCCGATTTCGACGCGGAAGCTTTTGTACGGGCCTCGGTTCGGGCGGTGCTGAAGATCTAGCCGTTTTGGCGGTAATTTCTAAATCTTTCGCAACTGCGAACTGCGTTATAATGGGTCAACAGACGGCATGACGATTGGGAGCGCCGACGGATGGCCCACCCTCCAAAGAAGACACTCGATGATTGGCGCGCGCTTGCGGAAAAGGACCTGAAGGGCGCCGATCCCGACAGCCTGACCTGGGCGACGCCCGAGGGTATTCCGGTCAAGCCCCTCTACGACGCGGCCGATCTGGAAGCAATTGAGCATCTGAACACCATGCCCGGTTTCCCGCCCTACGTGCGTGGGCCGCGGGCGACCATGTACACCAACCGGCCGTGGACCATCCGCCAGTATGCCGGCTTCTCCACGGCCGAGGCCTCGAACGCCTTCTACCGCAAGGCGCTGGCGGGCGGGCAGATGGGCCTGTCCGTCGCCTTCGATCTCGCCACGCATAGGGGCTACGACAGCGACCATCCGCGCGTCGAGGGCGATGTCGGCAAGGCGGGCGTCGCCATCGACAGCGTCGAGGACATGAAGATCCTCTTCGACGGCATCCCGCTCGAAAAGATGTCCGTTTCGATGACCATGAACGGCGCCGTGCTGCCGGTGCTGGCGGGTTTCATCGTTGCGGGCGAGGAGCAGGGGGCCAAGCGGTCGGACCTCAGCGGCACCATCCAGAACGACATTCTGAAGGAGTTCATGGTCCGCAACACCTACATATACCCGCCCGCGCCCTCGATGCGCATCGTCGCCGACATCATCGAGTACACGGCGCAGGAGATGCCGCGCTTCAACTCGATCTCGATCTCCGGCTATCACATGCAGGAGGCGGGGGCGACCTGCGTCCAGGAGCTCGCCTTCACCCTCGCCGACGGCATGGAATACGTCCGCGCGGCCCAGTCGAAGGGCCTCGACGTCGACGCGTTCGCGCCGCGGCTTTCCTTCTTCTTCTGCCTCGGCATGAACTTCTTCATGGAGATCGCCAAGCTCCGCGCCGCACGCCTCCTGTGGTCGCGCATCATGAGCGACTTCGGCGCCAAGGATCCCCGCTCGCTGGCGCTCCGGACCCATTGCCAGACCTCCGGCGTCTCGCTCACCGAGCAGGACCCCTACAACAACATCATGCGCACCACTATTGAAGCCATGGCCGGGGTCCTCGGTGGAACACAGTCGCTCCACACCAACTCCTTCGACGAGGCGTTCGCCCTGCCAAGCGAGTTCGCCGCGCGCATCGCCCGCAACACCCAGCTCGTCATCGCCGAGGAGAGCGGCATCACCCGCACCGTCGACCCGCTCGGCGGAAGCTACTACGTCGAGGCGCTCACCGCCTCGGTGGCCAAGGAGGCGTGGGCGCTCATCGAAGAGGTCGAGGCGCTGGGCGGCATGACCAAGGCCGTCGAGACCGGCCTGCCCAAGATGCGCCTCGAGGAATCGTCGGCCAAGAAGCTGGCGCGCATCGACCGCGGCGAGGAGGTCATCGTCGGCGTCAACAAGTACGAGCCCGCCGAGCCCGACCATGTCGACATCCTCGACATCGACAACGCGCAAGTCCGCCGCAGCCAGATCGCGCGCTTGAAGCAGGTCAAAGGCAGCCGCGATCCCAAGGCCTTGGACGCCGCGCTTAAAGCGCTGACCAAGATCGCCGAGACGGGCGAGGGCAACCTGCTCGCCGGCGCCGTCGAGGCCGCGCGCGCCCGCGCCACGGTGGGCGAGATCTC
>JARRKQ010000040.1:0-23648 GCA_037387885.1 Alphaproteobacteria bacterium
ATCGCGACGTTGCGGGAGTATCTCCTGGCCAGCAATCTCAACGCGGATTGGGACCGCATCAACAGCGCCGGCAGTGAGCGGCTGGTCAATACGCTGTCGATCCTGAGCCCTTACGGGCCGGAGGAGAAGCAGGCGCTGCTCGAAGCACCCAATTTGCGCGCACGCGCCGAGGCGCTGGTGGCGCTTGCCGAAATGGAGTTGGCAACGCCGGATGACGGATCGGGGACTTCGGTGCAATAACGGGGTAAGGAGACGCGACAAGTGACCAACGCACCCGAACGCGGGAATGAACGTAAGCTCGATCCAAAGCTGCTAGAGATCCTGGTCTGCCCTTTGACCAAGACTTCGCTCGACTATGACGCCGAGCGCCAGGAGTTGATCAGCCGGGCCGCAGGCCTTGCCTATCCGATCCGCGACGGCATCCCGATCATGCTCGAGGACGAGGCGCGCCCGCTCGACGACACACCGTGAGCGAGCCCGAACACCAAGACGGGAACCAAGCGGGCGCCGGGCACTGGCCCACGGAAATCCGCCTCGATCGCGAGACCCAGACGCTGCACGTCATCTTCGATGACGGCGAGGCCTTTGCCCTGCCGGCGGAGCTGCTGCGCGTGGAAAGCCCGTCGGCCGAGGTCCAGGGCCACGGCGAGGGCAAGACCATCATCGCCGGGCGCCGCCATGTCGGCATCATGGAGATCGAGCCGATCGGCCACTACGCGATCCGCATCACCTTCGATGATCTGCACGACAGCGGCATCTATTCCTGGGACTACCTCTACGGTCTCGGCGCGCGCAAGGAGACGATCTGGTCGCAGTATCTCGATGCGCTGGAGGCCAACGGGCTCAGCCGCGATCCGTAGATAGTCCAGCTAAAGCGGCTCGCCCTTCATGAGCCGTGGCAGGTCGCCGACGAGGCCCATGGCGTGGCGCATGAAGAAGCGCTTGGCGGGCGCCACCAAGTTCACTCCGGCCAGACCCAGATCGCGGACCAGGCGCACTGGCGGGATCGCGTTCGAGAAGAGACGGTTCAGCCCGTCGGTCACCGCGACCAACGCCATCGCATCGAAGCGCCGCCAGCGCTCGTAACGTTTCAACACGTCGTCGGCACCGATATCGAGGCCGAGCCGCGCCGTCTCGACAATCACCTCGGCCAATGCCGCCACCCCGCGGATACCGAGATTGAGCCCCTGACCCGCGATCGGATGGATCGCATGGGCGGCATCGCCGACGAGCGCGAGCCGCGGCGCCGCATATCTGTTGGCGTGGAGCAGGGAGAGCGGATAGGACCAGCGCCCGCCCAGCACGCGGACGTCTCCATAATACGGCCCGAAGCGGCGGCCGAGCTCGGCGGAGAAATCCGCGTCGTCGAGCGCCATCATCGCCAGCGCCAGGCGCTCGTCCTCGGTCCAGACGATCGAGGAGCGATGGCCGTGTTCGGGATCGTCCGTCATCGGTAGAACGGCGAAGGGCCCCGCCGGCAGGAATCTCTCATGGGCGACGCCGCGATGGGGACGCTCGTGTCCCATCGTGCAGACGATGCCCGTTTGCTTGTAGCGCCAGCGGGTCGTGGTGATGCCGGCCTCATCGCGCATCCGCGAATTCCGCCCGTCGGCGGCGACGGCCAGGCTCGCCCGAATATGCGTCCCGTCATTCAACGTCGCCGTGACGCCGCCGGCACCGTAGTCGATCGCGGTCAGGCTGGCCGGCGCACGCAGATCGATCGCAGCGATCTCGGCTTGCCGCGCGAAGAGCGCGCGGCGGATCGCCCGGTTCTCGATAATGTGGCCGAGCGGCTCCTCGCCGACCTCGCGATGGTCGTAATGGAGAAAGAGCGGCGCATCGCCGTCGGAGACCCGGATGTCGAGAATGGGCTCGGCATCGCCCGCCATACCATCCCACGCGCCCAAGCCTTCCAGCACCCGTCGCGAGCCGTAGGCAATCGCCGAGGCGCGCCCGTCATAGGGTGCGGCCATCAGCGTTGCCGGATCGTCGCGATCGACCACGACGACGTGGAGCCCCGCGCTTCCCAACGCCAACGCCAGGGTGAGGCCGACCATTCCGCCGCCCACGATCAGGACGTCGGCGCGGATAACCTCGCCTGAATCGGCCGCGGATTTGGGGTTCGAATCCACCATGGCCCGAAGCTTGCGCCCGCCACCATGCGCTGTCCAGCCGCCGCGCTGCGACCAAGTGCCCCAAAAATCGACAGATACCGATTCTACTGAATAAAAAATAGGCAGATTGATTTCTGACTGTGCAGATGGCGAAAAAACAGGCAACTACATTTGGGTTTCTAATCTCAGTTTCGGGCAAATCCTTGATTTTGGGACTTATCTTGCGCTGCAGCAAAGCTGGCATGGTTATTGAAAGGTAAACGCCAGTTCGGGCCGTCGGGCGCAATTCCTGTGCCCGAGGGCCAATCGGCCCGTCCGGGGGGCACCGAAACGGGCCGCCCAACAAACGGTTTGGGACGTGAACTGGGTTGGAGAGAAAGAAGGGAGTTTATCGATATGAAGCTTGTCACAGCGATCGTGAAGCCCTTCAAGCTCGACGAGGTGCGCGAAGCGCTCACCTCGATGGGCGTTGAAGGACTCACCGTTTCCGAGGTGAAGGGCTTCGGCCGCCAGAAGGGTCATACGGAGATCTATCGCGGCGCCGAATACGAAATCAGCTTCGTGCCGAAGGTTCGTATCGACGTCGTGGTCAGCGACACGCTGGCCGATCAGGTGGTCGAGGCCATTACCAAGTCAGCGCGGACCGGCAGCATTGGCGACGGCAAGATATTCGTGTCCGACGTCACCAAGGCCGTGCGCATCCGCACCGGCGACACCGACAACGACGCGCTCTAGAGGAGGGGTAGCAATGAATAGGAATATCATACCGAGCCGTGCGCGCGTCGCCCACCTTCCGGGTGGGATCGAGCTCGTCGCGGCGATGCGGAGCTTTGCGGTCCTGCTGCTGGGCGCCGCGGTGCTGGCCGGACTGCCGGCCGACGCGCTCGCCGCGGAGACGCCGAAGCTCGACACCGGCGACACCGCCTGGATGCTGACCTCGACGGCGATCGTGCTGATGATGACGATCCCGGGCGTGGCGCTGTTCTATGGCGGCATGGTGCGTAAGCGAAACGTGCTGACCATGGTCATGCAGGTCTTCGCCACGACCGCCCTGGCGACGGTGCTCTGGTACATCGTCACCTACTCGATCGCGTTCGGCGGTGACGGCAAGTACTGGGGCGGGCTTTCCAAGGCCTTCCTGAAGGGCGTCGGCAAGGACACGCTGAGCGGCACCATCCCCGAGACGGTCTTCATGACCTTCCAGATGACCTTCGCGATTATCACTCCGGCGCTCATCGTCGGCGCCTTCGCCGATCGCATGAAGTTCAGCGCGCTGCTGGTGTTCATGACGCTGTGGAGCATCTTCGTCTATGCGCCGATCTGCCACTGGGTGTGGGGCGGCGGCGGCTGGATCGGCGGCCTGGGCGCGCTCGACTTCGCCGGCGGCACGGTGGTGCACATCAACGCCGGTGTGGCCGGCCTTGTCACCGCGATCGTGATCGGCAAGCGCAAGGGCTACGGGACGGTCGACATGGCCCCGCACAACCTGGTGCTGAGCCTGGTCGGCGCAGCACTTCTGTGGGTCGGCTGGTTCGGTTTCAACGCCGGCTCGGCGGTCGCCGCGAACGGTACCGCGGGCATGGCGATGGCGGTCACCCAGATCGCGACCGGTGCTGCGGCGCTGTCCTGGATGTTCGCCGAGTGGA
This sequence comes from Alphaproteobacteria bacterium, assembly GCA_037387885.1. Classification (GTDB taxonomy): domain Bacteria; phylum Pseudomonadota; class Alphaproteobacteria; order JAPULJ01; family JAPULJ01; genus DATKZM01. The sequence continues at coordinate 3,761 of JARRKQ010000040.1, forward strand.
TCACCCGCGGCAAGCCGACCGTTCTGGGCATCATCTCCGGTGCGGTCTCCGGCCTCGTCGCGATCACGCCCGCGTCGGGCTTCGTTGGCCCCTTCGGTGCGCTGATCATCGGCCTGGTCGCCGGTGTCATCTGCTACTGGGGTGCGACATCGCTGAAGAGGTCGCTCGGCTACGATGACTCGCTCGATGCGTTCGGCGTGCACGGCATCGGCGGCATCGTCGGCGCCATCCTCACCGGCGTGTTTGCCGTCGAGGCGATCGGCGGCACCAAGGGCGCGCTCGAAGGCAATGGCGGCCAGATCCTGAAGCAGATCTACGGCATTGCCGGCACCGTGATCTGGTGCGGTGTCGCAACCTTCGTGATCCTGATGGTGATCAAGTTCACGATCGGGCTCCGCGTCAGTGAGGAAGAAGAGGCCGACAGTCTCGACCTCCGCCTGCACGGCGAATCGGTACAGTAATCCGGTTCGTACCTAATCGGATCACGGCAGATCCGACCCGAAGGGGGGCCACCCGGCCCCCCTTCTCTTTTGCCCACAACACGCCGGCAGACCCGTTCACCGGCATTTCCGCGTGACACGCTCCGGTGGGCCCGCCTATACAAAAGGCCGCTACGAAAGGCCGGAGGCGGGCCAGGCGCCCGATCCGGCCATCCCGGGAAACACCGAATCGCAGGAAAGTCAGTCATGGACAGCGCCCCCGCCTTCATCAGCTCGATGACCAATGGAGCCGCACAGCAGGACGGCAGCGCCATTGCGTTCGAGATTCAAACCAATGACGGCAACAGCTATCCCTTCGCCTGCGCGACGGTCGATGTGGAAAAGGTGGTGAGCTGGATGATCGGCCTCGGCGTGTTGGCCGACGATGCGCGGCGCGCCCAGGGCGGTGCCCCGGCACCCAAGACCCAGATGAGCGCCACGCCGGTTCCCGTGAAGCAGGTGGCGCTCGGCGCCGGCAAGGGCCCGGGCGAGGTGGCCGTGGCCTTCGACATGGGGCTTTTCGACCTTGCCTTTAATTTGCCGCAAGAAGCCGCCAAAACACTCCACACAGCCCTCGGCAAGGCGATCGGCAACTAGGGCGACCGCGTGTCATTGCGGTTGGCCGATATCGGCCGGATCGGGCATTTTGTGGTAGAGTCTGGATCACTACCGCAATATCTTGTGGGTGAGGGTCGGGTGTCCGGCGGAACCCTTGCGCGGGGCGTATCCCGACTCTAAGTACGTTTCTGTTTTGTACGCGCTTGCATCCGGCCGATCCTTAAGGGATGCGCCGGATGGGCGCGACGTATTTGGAAGTGGACATGGCCAACAGCTATCGCGGCTCGGCCGCGCGATCCCGCCACCAGACCTCTTTCATGCCGCCGGGCCTGGCCGCCAGCCTGCGCCGGCGCGCGTGCCAGCTCGTCGGACTGGTGCTGCTCGCCGCCGGCCTTGCCTTGGCCTTGGCCTTGGCGAGCTTCGATCCGGGCGACCCCTCCTTCAACCGCGCCACCACCGACGGCGCGCTCAACCTGCTCGGCCGGCCGGGCGCTTATGCCTCCGACCTCCTGTTGCAGACGATCGGTATCGCCGGCGCGCTGCTGGCGCTGGTGCCGGCGGTCTGGGGCTGGCGGCTGATGACCGACCGGGTGCTGGCCCCGGTCTGGGTGCGGCTCACCCTGGTGCCGGTCGCGGTGATCCTGGCGGCCATCGCCTGCGCCGCCATCGCCGCCCCCGAAAGCTGGCCGCTGCGCGCCGGGCTGGGCGGGGTCGCGGGCGCGATGCTGCTGAACGGCGCGGGCAAACTCGCCGCCATGCTCTCGCTCGATATCGGCGCTGCCGTGATCGGCGGCGGGACGGCCGTCCTGGCGCTGTTCACCTTGAGCATCGCCTTGGCGATGACCGGCCGCGAATGGCTGACCGGCGTCGTCGTCACCAGCCGCGGCGTCTGGCGCAGCATGGTGCTGAGCGGACGCGGTATCGCGCGTCTCTTCCGGCGCCGGCCGCGGCTGCCCCGCTCGCCCAAGGCCGCGCGCGCGAAACGAAGCGAGGCGAAGCCCCGCGAGCGCGGCTCGACGATCGTTGCCGAGCGGGCCGAACGCGCGGAGCCACGCCTCAACCTGCGCGCCGAGCCCGAGCCTGAGCCGCAACCGCGCAGCATCTCAAAGCGCAGCGCGCCTGCGCCCAAATCGCGCGTGGCCCCGCGCCAGACCACCATGGCCTTCGACGGCAGCTTCACCCTGCCCGGCCTCGATCTTCTGGACGAGCCGCCGCCGCCCTCGACCACCGCCGCGGTCGACGAAGCGGCGCTCAACCACAACGCCCAGATGCTCGAATCGGTGCTGGAGGATTTCGGCATCGGCGGCCAGGTGACCAAGGTGCGCCCCGGCCCGGTGGTGACGCTTTACGAGTTCGAGCCCGCACCCGGCATCAAGTCCTCGCGTATCGTCAATCTCTCCGACGACATCGCGCGGTCGATGAGCGCGATCTCGGTGCGCGTCGCGGTGATCCCCGGCCGCACGGTGCTCGGCATCGAGCTGCCGAACGCCGACCGCGAGATGGTATTCCTGCGCGAGCTCCTCGCCTCCAAGGCGATCGAGCGCTCCAAGGTTTCGCTCGGCCTCATCCTCGGCAAGGATATCGGCGGCGCGCCGGTCATCGCCGATCTGGAGCGCATGCCCCACCTGCTGATCGCCGGCACGACCGGCTCGGGCAAGTCGGTCGCCATCAACACGATGATCCTGTCGCTGCTCTATCGGCTCACGCCCGAGCAGTGCAAGTTCATCATGATCGACCCCAAGATGCTCGAGCTCTCGGTCTATGACGACATTCCACAGCTTCTGGCGCCCGTCGTCACCGACCCGCGCAAGGCCATCGTCGCGCTCAAATGGGTCGTGCGCGAAATGGAGGAGCGGTACCAGTCGATGTCGAAGCTCGGCGTGCGCAACATCCAGGGCTTCAATACAAGGCTCGACGAAGCGCGGCGCAAGCGCGAGGTCCTGAAGAAGCGCGTGCAGACCGGCTTCGATCCCGATAGCGGCCGGCCGATCTACGAGGAGCAGGAGCTCGACCTGACGCCGTTGCCCTACATCGTGGTCGTGGTCGACGAGATGGCCGATCTTATGTTGGTCGCCGGCAAGGACATCGAGATGGCGGTGCAGCGCTTGGCGCAGATGGCGCGCGCCGCGGGCATTCACCTCATCATGGCGACGCAGCGCCCCTCGGTCGACGTCATCACCGGCACCATCAAGGCGAACTTCCCCACGCGCGTCAGCTTCCAGGTCACCTCCAAGATCGACAGCCGCACCATCCTGGGCGAGCAGGGCGCCGAGCAGCTGCTCGGCCAAGGCGACATGCTCTACATGGCCGGCGGCGGGCGCATCACCCGCGTCCACGGCCCATTCGTCTCCGACCGCGAGGTCGAGGAAGTCGTGCGCTACCTCAAGTCCCAGGGCCAGCCCGCTTATATCGAGGAGGTCACCGAGTCCGAGGACGGCGGCTTCGGCGGCCTCGATCTCGGCAGCGGCGGCGGCGCGGACGAGGAGCTCTACCACCAGGCCGTTGCCGTGGTGGCGCGCGAGCGCAAGGCCTCGACCAGCTTCATCCAGCGGCACTTGCAGATCGGCTACAACCGCGCCGCGCGGCTCATCGAACGGATGGAGGCCGACGGCGTGGTGAGCCAGGCCAATCACGCCGGCAAGCGCGAGGTGCTGATCGGCGAAGGCTGATTTCTCCCGAGAATCAAAAGCTTCGCTCAAGGCTCAAGGGTGCGCACCCTAGTTCAGGTTGAATTCACATGATGAATGTCATGCGAAAATACTGCCTCGTCTCCGCGGTCGTTGCCGCGGCAATGACTGGATTCGCCGCCGATGCGGCGGCGCTCTCAGGCGCGGACCACAAGGTCGTCAAGCGCATCGAGGCGTATCTGAACGCCATCCGCACGATGACCGCCCGCTTCATCCAGGCCGAGCCCAATGGCTGGATTGCCGAGGGCGCGCTCTATCTTCAGCGCCCCGGAAAGATGCGCATCGAATACGATCCGCCGCACCGCTTCCTCATGGTCACCACCGGGCGGATGCTGATCGTCTACAACGGCAAGACCGATGCGACCATGCATCTGCCCGTGAGCACCTCGCCGGTTGCGTTCCTGCTGGGCGACCGCGTCGACCTCACCCGCCAGGCGGAGATCAAGCGCGTCGAGCGCCGCCCCAACGCCTACATCATTACCGTGACCGAGCGCGGCGGCGGCAATGCCTCGCTGCGGCTCGTCTTCCGCCGGAAGCCCTTCGGCATCAAGGAATGGACGATCATCGATGCGCGGCGGAAGAAGACCCGCGTCGTGCTCCTCGACCCTCAGTTCGGCCATCCGATCCCCCGCGTGAAGTTCCTCTTCCAAAAGCCGGGCGCCAACACCGCGCGCCAGCAGGGCGGCCGTCCACCCAAGGTCAAATCGATGGATCTCAATTGAGCGCGCCAGAAACCTTCCTGACGGCGCGGGCCATCAAAGCGACACGATTGCGCGCCAGGATCGGACGACGATGCGGTTCCTGAAAGCGCTTCCCATTCTCTGTCTCGTGCTCGCCGCCGGCCCCGCCGCAGCCGAGCTATCCGCCACGGGCAAGGCCACGCTGAAACGCGTCGAGGCCTATCTCGAGGGCGTGCGCACCTTTCAGGCGCGCTTCATCCAGGTCTCCGACAATGGCGGCATCGCCGAGGGCCGCATCTATATGCAGCGGCCCGGCAAGATGCGCATCGAGTACAAGCCGCCCGTGCCGCTCATCCTGGTTGCGACCGGCAAGCTCATCATCATGTACGACCGCAAGCTCGACCAGACGACGCATCTGCCGCTCGCGGCGTCGCCGGCGGCCTGGCTGCTCGGCGATCGGCTGGGCGTCCGCGACAAGATCAACATCACGGAAGTGCGCGAGGCGGGCGGGCGCATCTATGTGAGCCTGGTGGAGAAGGGCAAGGCGGCGAAGGGCTCGCTCCATCTCGTCTTCCTCGACAAGCCGCTGCGCCTGCGCGAATGGATCGTTGTCGACGCCCAGCGCCGGCGCACCAAGGTCGTGCTGGTCGACGCCCAGGAGGGCATGAAGCTCGACCCGCGGCTCTTCCTCTTCGAACGGCCGGCCAAGTCCGGCGGCGACGACACCAACCGCCGCTAGCGTCGCGCATCTCCTATCCGAGGCCGCGGCTCAGAACTGGGTTGGCGAGCAGGCCCGGAAAGTCCCGCTCCGCGCGACCTTGCGTTCCGATCTCCATATCCGGCGTCCGTTCGGTCGGGCTCAGGCTTCCGAAAACCCGGTCCCACAGGCTGAGCACCGTGCCGTAGTTGGAATCCGTGTCGCGCTGTACGGCATGGTGATGCACCCAGTGGATCGACGGCGTGATGATCAGGAATGACAGCAGCCGTTCGAACGCGCGCGGCAGGCGCAGGTTCGAATGCTGGAAGATCGAGGCGATCAGCACCAATCCCTCGAAGGCGACGACGGTCGCGAACGGGATGTCCCACAGGACGATCACCACCGCGCGCACGCAGGCGGACAGGATCACCTCGCCGAAATGGAAGCGCACCGCCGAAGTCGTATCGAGGAAGCGGTCGAGATGATGAACCTCGTGAAAGCACCAGAGCAGCCCGGCGTTGTGATTGGCGCGGTGCCACCAGTAAATCCAGAAATCGAGCAGCAGTAGGTCGAGCGCAAAGCCGGTCCAGCCGCTCCACCAATCCGGCCGCAGCCCGAGCGTGAACCCGGCCGCCCATACCGTCGCCGGCAAAAGGATCAGGGCCGAGAGCCCCGTGTTGATCGCGAACAGCCCGCCATTCTTGAGCAATCGCGGCCAATCGCCGAACCAGCCGCGTGTGGTGACCGCCGCCGGCGCCAGGCGTTCGCCCAGAAAGAAGAGCGCGAACCATACGGTAACGGCGACGCCCTTGTACGGTAGCACGTCGGAGGCGAGCAGGTCCATGTTATGGATATGGCTGCTTGCCGCAGCCTTGCCAAGCTCGGGCAGTGACGCCACTTTGTCCGGAATAAATGATCCAGTACGCCGCGTCTTGCGGCACCCCAATCGGACCGTGACATGACCGAAACCCCGCCGCTCATCGGCGTCACCGCCTGCGTCCGCACGCTCGACGATGTCGAGCACCATGTCGCGCGCATCCAGTATCTGGCCGGGGTGCCGCAAGCCGTCGGCGGCATTCCGGTGATCGTGCCGGCGCTCTCCGACGAGGCGACGGCGCCGGTCCGCATGACCGATGTGCTCGACCGGCTCGATGGGCTGCTGATCACGGGCAGCCCCTCGAATGTCGAGCCGGCGCGTTACGGCGGACCGCCCAGCAAGCCGGGCACCCTGCACGACCCCAAGCGCGATGAGGCGGTGCTGCCGCTGATCGCCGCGGCGCTTGAACGACAGTTGCCGATGTTGGCGTTGTGCCGCGGCATTCAGGAACTGAACGTCGTCCTCGGCGGCACGCTCCACCAAAATATCCAGGACCTGCCCGGTAAGATGGACCACCGCGCCGACATGTCGCTGCCGGTGAAGGAACGCTACGGCCTTGCGCATGACGTCACGCTCGCGCCCGACGGCGTGCTTTGCGGTTTCGCCGGCGGCACTGCGCTCACGGTCAACTCGCTGCACGCCCAGGGAATCGACCGGCTGGCGGAGGGTCTGGCGGTCGAGGCGACCGCGCCCGACGGGATCATCGAGGCGGTGCGGCTCGACGATCCCGAGCATTTCGTGATCGCGATCCAATGGCACCCCGAATGGGGCATCGCCGAAACCCTGTTCGCCCAGAAGCTCTTTGCCGCCTTCGGTGAGGCGGCAAGGGCTTACCGGGATGGTGGCCGGGAGGGCGGCAAATCGGATGCAAGGCCGGCCTCCCGCGCGGTCGGGCGTGGCTAACGGTCAATTCGATATCCCCAGGCCCGATGTCGCGAGTCTGGAGCGGATCGCAGCGGATTGCTGGCCCGCCGCCCATACGGAATTGCTCGACGGCTGGCGGCTCGGCTTCATGGAGGGCGTGACGCGCCGGGCGAATTCGGTGCTGCCGCTCGCCTGGTCGGGCGCCCTCGAGCTTGATCCCGCCATCGATGCCGCCGAGGCCCGCTACCGCGCCCACGGGCTGTCGCCCGTTTTCAAGATCAGCGACGCGTCCGTGCCGGCGGGTCTGTCCGATGCGCTCGATGCGCGCGGCTATGGGTCCGAGGGCAAAAGCGACGTGCTGGCCCTCTCGGCCGCCGATCTTTCCGATGGATCCGGCGCGCATGCGGTCCAGGTGCTCGACGCGCCGGACCCCGATTGGTGCGCGCTCAGTTTCACGGGCCGCGGGCCGGAGGAGGCTGCGGTCTTGACGGCCATGGCGAGCCGCTTGAGCGCGCCGCGTGCCTTTGCGCGTGTCGAGATCGACGGCCAGGCCGTCTGCGCCGGCTTCGCTGCGCTATCAGAGGGCTGGTCCGTGATCGCCGGCGTTCACACGCTCGAGGATGCACGGCGGCAGGGGGCTGCGAAATCGCTCATGGCGGCGCTGGCGCGCTGGTCCGTGACGGCGCGGGCGCCTATGCTCGTGCTCCAGGTCGAATGCAGCAACACGGCCGCCGCGGCGCTCTACCGCGGTCTCGGCTTTCAGCGTCTTTATGGCTACCACTACCGCGTCGCGCGTGATTGAGCGCGGCGCCCCTGATCCGGATACCCCTCATGCGAATAGTCAGCTGGAATATCAATTCCGTCCGCCTGCGGATGCCGATCGTGGCGCAGCTCACCGAAACCGTGAAGCCCGACGTGCTCTGCCTTCAGGAAACCAAGGCGACCGACGACGTCTTTCCGCAAGACGCGCTGGCCGCGCTCGGCTACGAGCATATGCGCTTCCGCGGCATGAAGGGCTACAACGGCGTCGCCATCCTCTCGCGCCTGCCCTTGGAAGACGGCGGCTCGCGCGACTGGTGCGGCAAGGAGGATGCGCGGCACGTGGCGGCGAAGCTGCCCGGCGGCATCGAGCTGCACAACTTCTATATCCCCTCCGGCGGCGACGAACCCGATCCCGAGGTCAACGACAAGTTCGCCCACAAGCTCGACTTCCTGTGCGAGCTGGCGGCATGGTGGCGCGATCACCGCGACGATACGGCCAAGCGCATCATGGTCGGCGACTTCAACATCGCGCCGCTGGAAACCGACGTCTGGTCGCACAAACAGCTCCTGAAGATCGTCAGCCACACGCCGGTCGAGGTCGAGCGCCTCGATAAAGTGCAATCGGCGCATGACTGGGTCGACGCGATCCGGCACTTCGTGCCCGAGGAGGAAAAGATCTACAGCTGGTGGAGCTACCGCTCGCGCGACTGGACGGCCAACGACCGCGGCCGCCGGCTCGACCATATCTGGGTCACGCAAGCCCTCGTGCCGGCGCTCAAGTCCGGCTCGATCCTCCGCGAGGCGCGCGGCTGGGAGAAGCCGTCCGATCACGTCCCGGTGATTGTCGATCTGGAGCCGTGACGGACGGCGAACTGCGCACCACAACCAGCGCTGATAGGTTGTAAGGCCGGTTACCCACCTACAGCGGCGGTCGCTCCGCGCCCGAGAGATCGAGATCGCGGTCGGCCAGGGCCTCGCAGGGAAAGCTGTAGGTACAGCCCTTGCCAAACCCGATCTCCAACGCCGGGCCTGGCGGATCGGCCATCAGCTCGGCGGAGCGAACCACAATGCGAACGACAATCGAAGCAACTATTCAGCAGCTTCAATGCTCTCCCGGCGCTTGCGAATAGACTTCAACACGCTCTTCAGGATCTTGCGCTCTGACAACGCTTCATGCATGTCATCCTGCATCTTCACGGCCTGATCCTTCGCTCCCGCGGCAACGAGCGAATCGCTGAATTCATCCACATAACGTTTGAAACCGACATGTCCGAATGTCTCGGCGGCCAGCCCCATGTCTGTGAAAGCAGGGGTGAGCATCTCTTCAGCGCCCTCAACATTTGCCGAAACGGAGCGAACTCTTCCGCCAGCGGCTTCCACTGAAGTCATTGCCCCAGCTTTTGATTCACGGATATCGAGCAGCTTGTATTCCTGAGCAAGGGGTTTTGCCAATGCAGCGCGCGCATGCAGCGCGACGCGACGCTCGCCCATCTTTTCCGTAACTTCGCGAAGCGTATCGTTGCCCGCGGTCAGAACTTGGGTTCCCCCCATCGCGAGAATGCGCCCCACATCTTTGCGGAAAAAGTCTTGAGCGAGCCGCTCTTCGTCGAAACTACGCGGTGGTTCGACAAGCAAACGCAAGGAGTTTGAGACAATCATCCCATGGCCTTCGACATCCACCGCGACCTGAACAGCGTAATAACCAGGTTCCGATATGTCCCAACCGTTCAGGCCGCTGGCCGGCGAGAGCCGTTCGTATGTGCTTTCGCCCGCATTTAGGACCGATTTCTCGGGCTCCAAGCAGGCCTGCGAATAAGCACCATACTGACGTGCCGCTTTGCCGTCCTTCTTGATGATTACTGTCAAGCGATCTCGTGACGCCAAGAGCCCTTCTTCTATTACCTGAGGATTGGAGGAGATGTTCGTCAGCTTCAGCTCCAGTTCCGGAGGCTCCATGAACTCAAACACCGACAGCTTTCGATTGGACCGAAGCACCAACTGGAAAGCTGGCTCGGGTGACACGACAGCTTGTTCAAATCCGTGATGGTCGAACCAATCCGCGTTACCCATCTGAACGAAAATGCCCGGCGCGTGCCGCATGAACAGCAATTCTTGATTGCTGAAACGATACGTGAAATCGGCGAAGAACGCCGTCTGGCCGCCCGCCACATTGTACGGGTAGTTCATGAAGCTTCGCGCCTCGTTCTCATTGGAGAGCGGAATCCAAGGCGTGCCCCAACTCGGCGGATGGGCCTTTTGCCATGAGTGGGCGAGATTGAACCCATGTCCCATTTCGTGGCAGGCCGTCCAAAAACGCATTCTCTGGACCCACGCCGAAGGATTGGGATCGCCTGTTGGCGCATCGGATATGAACGCGTCACTGAAGATCGCGGTTACCTGACGGTGGTTGGGACCGATATCGTCAAACATGATCCCGCCCAAACTCTTGCCCTGCGCATGCAGCGCCGCGGTAAAAACCCACATCGACCACTGAGCGCGATGGCCGAACCTAGACCAATAGAACTGCATGGCATCGTGCATTTCCATATTGGTCCAGAGCTGGTCGGCCCCCGCCAAACTGATCGGCACGCTGCCATCGCCACCAGTTCTGCGGACGTCAAATCCCGCCCGTTGATAGACAGCGTCGATGGTCAGCGACTCATTGGGCAAGCCAGCCGGTCGGTTTGGGTGTGCGTGTGTGTCGACACTCGTAACCGGGGTGGCGCCTTGTACGGTATCGTATTCGAACTCGACGGTATGGAACGAGTTTGAGGCACCGAGATATTCTCGAACGAGGCTCGAACCGCCGCCGCCGGAGAATTTGACTTTGGCTTTGCGCTGAAACGGCTTCCAGCCTGGTGTCACCACGATCACCACTTTGGTGTACGGGATCAACAACGTTTGCCCGAACTTGTACCAGATGACCCCCGCGTACTTGTTCCGCCCGGTGAGCTTCAAGGCAGCAACCCAGTAAGCGGTCATGAATTTTTTCGTAATGACGCCGCTGGCAACCATTTGCGGATAACGTCCGTCCACGTCCAACCGCAGCTCTTCTTTGGCCTCGAAGCTCTTACTCCAATGATACAAACCGCTGGCCGGGACAGTTATGCCGCCCAGAGAAGCGTCTTCGATCTCCGTAATGACTTGGTCCAGTCGTTCTCCAGTCTTCATCTCGACACCTCCCTCTCTGATACACGCATTGGCTTAGTCTCGGATGTGTGCCGAAAGACATGCCAATTCGCGATACGCCATGGCATTGCGCCGATGAAGGACCTCTAGCGGGCCCTGTGCTATGTTAGGTTTATTCTATTATTTCGATACAATATATTGGCGGGATTATGTCAATGTAACACACGAATAGATAGTATTTATGGGGACATTCACCTTTTAGCGCATGATTGGGCCGGATTCCGGGGCCTCTCGTCGCCCCAACGTTCCCAGGCGGTTGGGACCTGATCCAAGCAACTGGAATGGTTGCGCGGAGCAAGCTACGGTGTTTGAGACTCTCATTGGCTCGGCAGTTGGCCCGACTAGGCTTGCAGCATCCCAACCCGACATATTCGAGCGGCGCTGGGATGCGCACACCTGCGCCAATACCGAAGATGGATTCATCAGGACTTTAGATTGTCCTGAGATTTTTGGCCCTGCGGCGACAGCAGAGCGCGGCAGGTCGGTCGATCACATTGGTCTTGGTGCTTGCCCCAAACCTGTTCTGGAGTTCAAAAATGGGCGGGCCCGGCAATCGATCAGATAGGTGAGACCATGGTCAACGATCCTGCCAAATTCGACTTTGTAATTTCATTTATTAGCATTGGCACTGGCATTGACCAGACCTCCCACAACAGGTTTGCCGCTTACCTCGCCAGCTTGACCAATGAAGTCACGTGTCAAACGATCCATTGGGGCATGGAAGGCGAAGTGGATTACTGCATTAATCTCAACGTTGGCAGCGAAGATCTGCGCGAGAAGATACGGACCAAGTTCATGGCGATCCAAAACGGTAGTAGGCGGGTCACGATAAGCCTCAACGCTCCATGCTCTCACCTCAGGCAAGGCAAATAGCCTGGGACCGAATGGCGCCTAGTCGATTGAAAATTGGCGCTGTTGCTGATCAAAGGAGCGGTGCCGATGACACCCGCCAATACCCGCCACCGGGCGCAAAGCTGAGATATCAGGCCGGAAACCGTGTCTTCGATCGGCTTCTCGATGCTGCTCGACACTGAGCCGCAGTCCTTGCCAGCCAGTCACGCGCCGTTCAGGCAAAACATGTAGTAAGCCCAATGGTCCGCCTCGCCCGGCGCCGTCAACCGATCCGCGCCTGCGAGATCGAGGTCGCGGTCGGCGACGACGATGGCGCCGGGACATAAGAGCGGCGGCAGGGCCTCGCGCATCCAGGCAACGAGCTCGGCGTCGCGCGCTGCATCCTCGCTGCCGATGTCGCAATGGGCGAGGACGGCGGGCGCGCCTGTCCGGTCCAACACATGCGGAAAAGTCTCGCGGAAATCGCCGGCGAAGAAATGCGCCGCGTCCGGACCCCAATCGGTCCGCGGCGCGCCGTCGATGTCGAAGGCGTAGATCTCGCGGCCCGGCAAAACCTCGCGAAGAAAGCTGTAGGTGCGGCCCTTGCCGAAGCCGATCTCCAGCACCGGCCCCGGCAGATCGGCGATCAGCGCGGCGGCATGGGCGAGACAAGCGCGCTGGGCGGTCAGCCGCGCGATCATGCGGTCCAGGCGGTTCATCGGATCGGCCCGGTGCGCCGACGATCCTGGCGCTTATTTCGCCGCCTGTAGCTCGCGAAGCTGCGTGTTCATGCGCTCCAGACGCTGCGCCAGCTCGCGCATGATCTCCACCGCGATCTGCGGGAACTCCAGGATCAGGCGATAGAACAGCTCCTTGGAGATCACCAGGGTCTCCAGCTTCTCCTTGACCAGCACCGTCGCCGTTCGCGGCACGTCGCAGAGGATCGCGATTTCGCCCACAATGTCGTTGCGCTTGAATGTCGCAACCGTGAAGGGGCCGTTGGCGGTCTCGATGATGATGTCAGCCTCGCCGCCGATAATGATGTAAGCGGCATCGCCGTCATCGCCCTGGTGAAACAATTCCTGGCCCGGATCGTAGGCGACCCGTTCGGAGGTGAACGCGAGCAGCTTCAACTTCGACGGCTCGATATTCGAGAACAGCGGAATATTCCGCAGCAATTCGACTTCTTCGTTGAGGCTCACCTTATCCTCCTCTCGCGGGGACCCCGCCTATTCGTCCTTCAACAGGTCATGGAGGGCGGTCCCCTCCTTGTTCAGCGATTCGAACGTACCCTGCTCGACGACGCGGCCACCCCGCATGACCACGACCTTGTCGAAGCGTTTAGCATAGGACGGACGGTGCAGGGCCCAAATGACCGCGCGGTCCTTGAAGGTCGAGAGCACCGTCTCGAGCACGATCACCTGTGCGGCCGAGTCCATCGCGGTGATGCCCTCGTTCACCACCAGCGCATCGGGCCGCTTGATGATCGAGCGGGCGAATCCGATCTTCTGACGCTGCGAGCCGGAGAGCCGCGAGCCGGCCACGCCGACATGATAGTTGAGGCCCGCCTCCATCACCGCCCCGGTCAGGTCGAGCGCCTTCAGGGTTTCGGTGATCATCTCGGCAACCTTGTTCTGGGCCTGGGCCTGGCCGTAGATCACCTTGCCGAACAGGATGTTGTCCTGCAACGTCGCGGCGGCGTTGTATTTCTCGGCATCGAAGAACTCGACCGTGCCTTGCAGTTCCTCGGGCAGCCCGTCGGCGAACGTCTTGCGCGCCTCCAGGAGACGCGAACGCATCGCATCGTCGAGCACGTCGAGGCGGTGGCGCGCCGGGATCAGCTTGAAGGGCAGAGAGAGCAGACGCTCGCGATCGTCCTCGCGCATCTCCTCGAAGCTCTGCCGCGCCGTGCGCGACAGCGTGGTCTGGTACTCGGGCAGATCCTCGGAGCTGATGAAGGAATACTGCTCGAAGAATTCATGGCCCGGCGGCAGGTCGGCGAAGATTTCGATCATGGTCTCGGCGACCGAGCGGCCCATCTTCAGCATGTCCTCGATGAGCCCGGACTTTTCCAATACCTCCAACACATACGGATTGAGCGCCAGGCGCTCCATATCGAAGGCCTCACCCACCGGGGTGCCGAAGAGCAGGTTCTCGCCGAGCGTCGCGTTGTTGTTGTAGGCGGCGTCGTCGAAGGGCTCGACGAGGCGCGCCTCCTTGCTGCCTTCGAACTTCTCGCGCAGGGTCTTGCGCGCCGTGAGGATCCCCTCGGCAAGGGTTCGCTCGACGGCCGGGTCGATCGTGCCGAGCAGGCCCATGCGGTAGATATCCTGCTCCATGCCGACCGCCCTCAGCACCTCGATCGCCCGGCTTTCGAGCGCCTCAACGGTGTCGACCCCGGCGTCGCCGTAGTCGATCCAGTCGGCCAGGAAATCGTCGGGGTCGTTGCCCGACAACAGGGCGTTCTCGGCTTCAAGGTCCTGTTGGGACTTGGCCTCGCCTTCGAGTTCGCGCTCGTGCGGCGCGTGCTTCAGGCCGTAGAACAGGTTCTCGCGCACCGTCGTCGCGAACATGTAGGGCGTCTGACCGACATAGGAGAGACGCCGACCGGTGACGTATTCGGGCAGCTCCGTGACGTTGGTGCCGCCGATGCGGATCGAGCCGGTGGTCGGGAAAACCAGGCGCGCGAGAAGCTGGGCCAGCTCATCGCGGCCGGAGCCGCCCGGGCCGACGATGGCGACATGCTCGTCGAGCTTGAAGGTGAGCGTGACCGAATCGACGTTCTTGACGCGCCCGTCCTCCGAAAGGCTCACATTGGAGGCGGAGAAGTCACCGCCCAGCTTTTCGATGTTGCCCTCGGGCGGGACCTGCAGCGCGGCGTCGAGGATCTCCGGCGGCTGGAACTGCTCGATCACCTGCTCGTATTTGATCTTCACGTCTTCCTTCAGCTGGTAGTAGCTGAGCAGCTCCTTCCACGGCGAGGCGAGATCCTTGTAGGCCGCGATGACCGCAACCAGCGCGCCGAGCGTGATCTCGCGCTCGATCACAAGATATGTCGAAGATCTTGCCGAGGCGCGTGGCGATGTCGGCGCGCTCCAGCCGCGAGGTGTCGTGGGCGTGCACCTCCTGGACGCCGCTGATCGTATCGCCGATCCGGTCGGCAAGCTGACGGACCGTGCGCACACGTTGCTTGGCGAGCTGGTTGACGCGCTTCTGCAGCTTGGGGATCAGCCAGATCTGGACCGGATAAAGCGCAATCGCGGCCGCACCCAGGAAGGGATCCTGGGCGAAGATGAAGCCCAGATAGACGAGCAGCATGCCGCCCTGGAAGGCCGGCAACGCGATCGAATCGCCGATGAAGCCGCCCACCGGCTCCACCTCCGCGGTGATCATCGGAATGATCTCGCCGGGCGCGACCTTCTTGAAATGCGGTAGGGGAAAGCGCAGCAGGCGCGCATAGAGCTGGTAGCGCAGGCGCCGCAGCATGCGTTCGCCAAGCCGGCCGCGGAACACGTTGATGAAATACTTGATGCCGCCGCTGATCAGCACCAGCACGAGGAAAATGACGCAAAGGCCGATCAGCGCCGTAATGGTCTCGAACTGCATGCCGTAAATCGGCACGGCCTGCGCGCCGCCGGAACCGGGCCCGATGACCTGGTTGATGATGACCTTGGGCAGCTCCAGCGTGTAGTAGAGGATCGGCCACGAGGCCACGGTGAGGCCGAGCATCATCAGCTGCTGGCGCTTGGAATACCGCCAGATGAACTTGAAGATGGTCGGTTCCATCTGGGTCATGCGCCGGCCCGAACTCCCCCAACCCTGCCCTGCGGCCATTCATGACGAAAGCCACAGACCATGCGGCGCCGCAGGGAAACCGCCGCGACATGAGATCCCACGCCCCCTTCGATGTGGGCCACGGCAGCGCCCACGTTAGCGCAGCCCAAGCGGAGCGTAAACGTCCGTGCAATCCGACGCCGGTCGTACGGTCGGCATCGGGTCCTTTGCGTCACGTACGGACGCTCTTAAATGCGTACGGAAGTATTCCTATATGTGGCGAAAGCGTGGCGAATACTTGCGACTATTTCGAAAGTATTTCCGATCACTTGGTTTCCGTGGCATACTCCCGCGCCTTACTCGTGGGGGAGAGGCAGTCCGGCGGGGAGGAGTTCGTGGACACGGGCGGGCGCAGTGCGCGCATCCTCATCTACAGTCACGATTCGTTCGGTCTCGGCCACCTGCGCCGCTGCCGCGAGATCGCGCATGCGCTGGTGGAGCACAGCAAGGACGTCTCGGTCCTGATCCTGTCGGGCTCGCCGATCATCGGCAGCTTCGACTTCCGCGCCCGCGTCGACTTCGTGCGCATCCCCGGTGTCATCAAGCTGCGCGACGGCGGCTACACCTCGCTCTCGCTGCATATCGATCTGGCGCAGACGCTGGCGATCCGCGAATCGATCATCGAGCACACCGCCGACATCTTCGAGCCCGACCTCTTCCTGGTCGACAAGGAGCCGCTCGGCCTGCGCGGCGAGGTGCGCAACACGCTGCAGCTCATGAAGGACCGCGGCGTGCCCTGCGTGCTCGGCCTGCGCGACGTGATGGACGAGCCGGCGCTGCTGGCACCCGAATGGGAGCGCAAGCACGCGATGGAAGGCATCCAGGAATTCTACGACGAGATCTGGGTCTACGGCCTGCCGCAGGTGTGCGATCCGCTCGAAGGCATCGACGTGCCAGAATCGGTGCGCCGCCGCATGATCTACACCGGCTATCTCCGGCGCAGCCTTCCCAAGGCCGCTTCGCTGGCCCCGACCGAGAGCCCCGATCTGATCGAGCCGCCATATCTTCTGGTTACGCCGGGCGGCGGCGGCGATGGCGAGTTGCTGGTCGACTGGGTGCTGCGCGCCTACGAGTACGACGACGCCCTGCCATACAATTCGCTTATCGTGCTCGGCCCCTTCATGGCGCCGGAGCTGCGCGCCGACTTCCTGGAACGCACCAACAAGCTGTCGCGCGTCAAGGCCCTCACCTTCGATGCCCATATCGAAAGCCTGATGGCCGGTGCCGCAGGCATCGTCGCGATGGGCGGCTACAACATCTTCTGCGAGATCCTCTCTTTCGACAAACGCGCGCTTGTCGTGCCGCGCACCGAGCCGCGGCGCGAGCAGCTCATCCGTGCCGAGCGGGCGCAGGAGATCGGGCTCATCAGGATGCTGGTCGATGACGGCTCGCGCGACGCCGAGACGATGGCGACGGCGTTACGTCACTTGCCGCAACAAAGCGTTCCCTCCGACACGATCGTGCCGGGGCTGCTCGACGGCCTCACCAACGTCAACCGACGCGTCGACCGCTGGCTGGCCGAGCCGCGGCCGAGCCGGATACCGCTGGCCATCCCGGTTCGATGACCTCCTTGAAACCGCTGGGGAGCGGGGGCGGCGATGGGACCGCGCGGCTGCCCGCGGCCTCCAGCGCCGCGGTGGCCTTCATCCTCAAGGGCTATCCGCGCCTCTCGGAAACCTTCATCGCCCAGGAGATCCTCGGTCTCGAGCGGCGCGGGCTCGACATCCGTATCGTCTCGCTGCGCCATACGACGGACCCGGCGCATCATCCCGTTCATGATGAGATCGCAGCGCCGGTTCGCTACCTTCCCGAATACCTGCACGACGAGCCGGCCCGCATCCTGCGCAACTGGCGGCGGGCGCGGCGGCTGCCGGGCTACCGCGCCGCGCGGTCGGCTTGGCTCAAGGATCTGCGCCGCGATTTCACGCGCAACCGCATCCGCCGCTTCGGCCAGGCGATGGTGCTGGCGGGCGAGCTCGACCGCGACATCCGCCATCTTCATGCGCATTTCCTTCATACGCCCGCGAGCGTGGTGCGCTACGCGGCCCTGATGTCGGGCCTGCCCTGGACCTGCTCGGCGCATGCCAAGGACATCTGGACCACGCCCGACTGGGACATAGAAGAGAAGCTGCGCGAGCTCGACTGGCTCGTTACCTGCACCGAGGCGGGCCGGGCGCATCTGGCGGGGCTGGCGCCATCACCCGAGAAAGTGCGCCTCGTCTATCACGGCCTCGATTTCGCGCGCTTCCCGCCGCCACCGGAACGTCGCCGAAGCAACGCCGACGGCAGCGAACCGGCAGCGCCGGTCACCCTCCTCTCGGTCGGGCGCATCGTGCCCAAGAAGGGCTTCGCGGTGCTGATCGCGGCGCTCGCCCGGGTGCCCGACCTCAACTGGCGCTGGGTCCATATCGGCGGCGGCAAGGCGGATGCGCTGAAAGCGCAAGCGGCAGCGCTCGGTATCGCGGACCGCATCGACTGGCGCGGCGCCCAGGCGCAGGACGCCGTGCTGACGGCTCTGCGCGAGGCCGATCTCTTCGTGCTGCCGAGCCGGATCGCCGAGGACGGCGACCGCGACGGCCTGCCCAACGTGCTGATGGAGGCGCAGAGCCAGGCGCTCGCCTGTCTCTCGACCACGATTTCGGGCGTGCCCGAGCTGATCGAGGACGGGGTGACGGGGGTCCTCGTGCCGCCCGACGATCCCGCGGCGTTGGCCGAGGTGCTGGCGCGGCTCATCACCGATCCGGAATTGCGGGCGCGGTTGGCTGCCGCGGGTCAGGAGCATCTCCGCGCGCATTTCGGCCAGGACGCCGGGCTCGACCGGCTCGCCGCGATGTTCGGCGCAACCCCGGATACGCCCCCGGCGGCCAAGACCCGGAAGGCGCCCGCACCCGCCACGGCCGACGGCGCATAGAGCCCGACGCTCCAACCGGGCCATCTACCGCTTGGCTTGCCCGGCCAAAACTGTAAGACCGGGAGAGTACGACCGCGACTGCGAGGCCGGGATTGTGAGAATTGCCTTCTACGCGCCGCTCAAGCCGCCGACCCATCCGACCCCGTCCGGCGACCGCCGCGTCGCACGGCTGCTGCGGGCGGCGCTGCGTCGGAGCGGGCACGAGGTGAGGCTGGCCTCGAAGCTCCGCAGCCGCGCCGCCGAGCCCGATCCCAAGGCGCTCGATACCTTGCGGCGGCGGGGCGAGCGCACGGCCGCCCGCCTCATCGAGCGCGCCCGTGCCGCACCCGCCCGCGAGCGGCCCCAGCTCTGGTTCACCTATCACCTTTATTACAAGGCGCCCGATTGGCTCGGCCCCGCCGTCGCCGACGCGCTCTCCATTCCCTACGTCGTTGCCGAAGCTTCGCACGCGCCCAAGCGCGCGGCGGGACCGTGGGCCGATTACCACGCTGCCGTCGAGGCGGCGATCAGGCGCGCCGATCTGGTGATCGGCCTCAACCCCGCCGATCTCGACTGCGTGGCGCCGCTGCGGCCGGCCAGCCGGGCGCCATTGGCGCTCAAGCCATTCCTCGACCCCAAGCCCTTCGCGGCCGCGGCCTCCGCGCGCAAGACCCATCGCGCCGAGCTCGCCAGACGCCTCAAGCTCGACCCGAATCAGCCCTGGCTGCTCGCCGTCGCCATGATGCGGCCCGGCGACAAGGAGGCCTCCTACCGCGTGCTCGCCGAAGCGCTCGCGCGGCTCGCCGACCGGCCGTGGCAGCTCGTCATCGTCGGCGATGGCGAGGCGAAGCCGGCGGTCGAGAGTGCCTTCACACCGGTCGCCGACCGCGTTCGTTACCTGCCGGCCATTCCGCTTAAAGCGCTGCCGACGATCTACGCATCCGCCGATCTCTTCGTCTGGCCGGCGGTGAACGAAGCCTTCGGTATGGCGCTGCTCGAGGCCCAGGCGAGCGGCCTGCCCGTGGTCGCCGGCGACGGCGGCGGCGTGCCGGCGATCGTCGCGCACAGCCGCACCGGGCTGCTGACGCCGATGGGCGATGCCGCGGCGTTTGCCCAAGCCGTCGCCGTGCTGTTGAACGACCCGGAGAAACGCCGGGCGATGGGCGCCGCGGCGATGCGATCTGTCGCGGCGGACCATGCAATCGACGGCGCGGCCGCGATGCTCGACGCCGCGCTCGCCGCGCTTGTCGGCGGGAGCCGATCGTGACCGCCGTCGCCCTCATCCGCCACGCGCCGACGGCCTGGAACGACGAAGGCCGCATCCAGGGCCACACCGATATCCCCTTGAGCCCACGCGGCCGCGAGATGGCCGGCACGTGGTCGCTGCCGCCCGAGCTCGACGACTTCGCCTGGGTGACGAGCCCGCTCACCCGCGCGCGCGAGACCGCTGCGCTGTTGGGCGCACCCGATCCCGCGAGCGATCCGCGCCTCATGGAAGCCGATTGGGGCGAGTGGGAAGGCCGGGTCCTGCACGACCTCC
>JARRKQ010000041.1:0-24184 GCA_037387885.1 Alphaproteobacteria bacterium
CGGTATTGTGGGAGGTCGTCGACTGGCATGCCCGCATAGCCGTCTAACTCGCGATCAATCCACACGAGCGCGTCCTCAAGCTCAAGTTTGGTGGCTATCAACTTGGCCGTCCGCAGAAGGCCCGAGACGCTGACCTCCTGATTTGTCGCGTCCGCCTGAAGCTTGCGGACTATGGGTGTATTCTTGCTCATTCAAATACGTTACGTGACGAGCGAAGTGCAATCAATCGGCGAGCGAGCAACCAGTGCTCAACTAATCAAGGTGCCGAAACTAATACGACGGTTAGGCGCCACCACAATTATGCCAAGCAGAGGCCCCCGCCAGTCGCCCGGCGGGGGCCATCTTGTTGGGTGGCGAAGCGGTCTACTATCAGGTGATTGCGTGCCGGTCTGCCGCCCACGCGAATGCCGTCAATACTTCGGCTCCGGCGGCATCATTCTCCCGGCTAGCGCCGCCGCGCCGCCCCCCTCACTCCATATCGAGATCAAACAGCTTGATCGCGTTGGTGCGGCCGATCCTTAGGCGCTCGTCGTCATTCAGCGTCGATGTCGCATCGTACCAGTCGGCGGCGTCCTCCATGCGCTCGAAGGGATAGTCGGCCGAGAAGTACATGCGGTCCGTGCCCATGATCTCGTGCGTGCAATGGAACGCCGGGTCGTCGAAGAAGCCGCTGCAGGTGATGTGGAAGTGGTCGCGGAAGTATTCGCCGAGCAGCCGCTTGCCCCGGTAGCCGCGCGGCGAAAAGCGCATCCGCGCATCGAGCCGCCAGAGCCCGAAGGGGATGTTCTCGCCCAGATGGCCGATCACGATGCGCAGGTTCGGGTAGTCGTCGAACATGCCCGAGCCGCAGAAGCGCAGCGAATGGATCGAGGTCTCCACGGCAAAGCCCCAGGGCGAGCTCATCAGCCAGGGATGGCCCTCGTAGTTCCGCGCCTGCGAGGGGATCTGCATCCGCGGATGGAGATAGAACGGCACGTCGAGCTCGGAGACCGTGGCCCAGAAGCTCCGGTATTCGGGGATGTCGTAATAGATCGTGGTGTCGGGATCGCCCTTCTGGGTGAAGCCGTTGACCATGCAGCCCTTGAAGCCGAGCTCCTTCACCGCGCGGGTTAATTCGGCCGATGCCGCGTCCGGGTCCTGCATCGGCAGCGCGGCGAGACCGCCATAGCGCGTGGGGTGCTTGGCGACCGCATCGGCCAGGCGGTCGTTGCCCGTCCTGGCGACCTCGATCGCCTCGTCGGTATCGAGGATCGCCTGGACGCCCGGCGCGTTGATCGAGAGCAGCGCATACTCGATGCCGGTCTTGTCCATGCCCTCGATGCGCATGGTCTCGGTGTCGAGGATCTCTTGCGTGAACGTGTCGTAGCTCGCGCTTTCGCCGGCGAAACTCTTCGTCTGCGCCAGAGTTTCCTCGATGGCCACATGCTCTTCGAACGCGATCTTTCCCTGCATCGGATGTACCTCCCAATGAACCGCCGCTGTGTTTTCGTCTCGTGTTGTCGGCTCGTGTTTTCGTTGTCTGGCTGCCGGCCGCCACGTTCCCGCCATTCGACAGCCGCCAGGGGCCAATCATCCCAGAGATGACCGGATTTTCAAACGCACCAATGGCTAAGGCCCGGGGACGGGCCCGGATCGGCTACTTCTTCACGAAGATCGAAGCGCTCAACAGGCTCGAATTTGGCCGCGCCTTGCCGGCGTAATGGAAAGCCTGGATGAAGAACTTTTCCGTGGTGGCCTTCCAAGCATGCACCTGCATCGGCCCCTGCTCCCAGGTATCGTCGCGCTTGCGGCCAATGATCTTGCCAAGGGCGGCCAGCACCGCCGCCTTCGCGAACTTGTTGGGCAGGATGAGCGAGCAGGCGTAATTGACCGAATTGGCGTAAGCCGGCATCTCCGCCTTGAACCGCGCGTCGGGCTTGCCGCTGGTGACGAGGAGCGTAAAGGTCGCGCCGAAATCCTTGAACTGCCAGCCCTGCAGCTGGTCGATGGGCGCCTGGGGGCGGTACGCCGCAAGCGCCTTGCCCTCGAGCTTCGCGAACTTGTTCGCCGTCGCCAGCCCCGCGATCGCCTTGATGTCGGGCAATTTGCTGAGACAAAGGAGGTCGAACATCTTGGCCGTCCGCGCCGGCCCCGGCTTTTTGGGTAGCCCTTCGGCCAAGGTGGGCGAGGTGGTCGTAAGCGCGGCGCCGACCGCCACCGCGCGAAGGATCCAAGACCATCCGGTCGATTTTTTTGTGTCCATAAAGCCTTGTAGGCGGCATCGCCCGGGCGAACAAGAGCGATCGGCGTCAATGCTGCATTACAGATCGAGTATCACGATTTCCTGACTGGCCACCCGAAGAAGGCGTCCTATCTTGGACACCGTGTTGCAACTTGCGCCGTGCCGCCCTGATCCACCCGGCGCGGCTGCACGTAGCAGCTATCGACTGGGCTCATCCGCCGAAAAGTGTGCCGCACATGACCCTTCGTCTTCCCACCTTCGTCCTCGCCCTGCTCACAGCCGGCGCCGCGGCCGTAGCGGAAACGCCCCGCACCGCGCATGATTTCGCCTTCACCTCGGTCGACGGCGAGCCCCTGCCCCTCTCCCGCTTTCGCGGCAAGGTGCTCCTGGTCGTCAACACGGCATCCTTTTGTGGCTTCACCCATCAATACGGCGACCTTCAAGCGCTGTGGAAACGCTACCGGGCCCGCGGCCTGGTCGTGCTGGGCGTGCCGTCCAACGATTTCGGCAACCAGGAACCGGGCAAAGAGGCGACGATCAAGCAGTTCTGCAAGGTGAACTTCGACGTCGACTTCCCGCTGATCGCGAAGGTCCGCATGAAGGGAGCGGGCGCATCCCTTTTACCGCTGGGCCGCCGAAACGCTCGGGCCCACCAATGCGCCGCGATGGAACTTCCACAAATACCTGGTCGCTCGTGACGGACGCATC
Source organism: Alphaproteobacteria bacterium (assembly GCA_037387885.1). GTDB lineage: Bacteria > Pseudomonadota > Alphaproteobacteria > JAPULJ01 > JAPULJ01 > DATKZM01. The sequence continues at coordinate 2,930 of JARRKQ010000041.1, forward strand.
GTCGGCACTTACCGCTCGCCGGTCGCGCCGACCTCGGAGACGATGATCAAGGCGATCGAAGCGCAACTCGCAAAACCCGTCGGCTGATGCGGCAGCATTTCTTCCAAGTCCTCGCGACCAGTCTGGTTGCCGGGTTGCTCGCGGCGACGCCCGGATCCGCGCTGGCGTCCAACGCCAAGCTGTGGGCGGCGCTGCGCGCGGGCGGGCACCTCGTTTTGATCCGCCACGCAATCGCGCCCGGGACCGGCGACCCGGAGAACTTCACGATCGGCGACTGCAGCTCCCAGCGAAACCTGTCCCAGGACGGACGCGACCAGGCGGCGCGCATCGGCGCGCGCTTCCGCGCCAACGGCATCGCAACGGCCAAGGTCTATTCCAGCCAATGGTGCCGGTGTCTGGAAACCGCCCGCCATCTCGGCCTGGGCTCGGTCACGGAACGCCCCTTCCTCAATTCGCTGCATGCCCGCAGCGAGCGGACCGGCCCGCAGACCCGGGCTTTCAGAAACTGGCTTGAAAAACGGCCGCTTAAGCGGCCCGAGGTGCTCGTCACTCATCAGGCGACCATCCGGGCCTTCACCGGCCGCTTCACCGCTTCGGGCGAGATGGTTGTCGCCCGCCGGTCCGCCGATGGCGGGCTCACGGTCGTGGGCACTATCCAGACCGACTGAGTAGGGAACCGCCCTGAATTTGGCCGATCTCCGCCGCTTGGCCGCGGCGACCCCACGTCAATTTGTCACCACAACCAAAAATGTCGCAGTCAGCGGAACATCCCGCTATCTTGTCGGTAGCCGAAGGCACCAGGCGGCGGAACTACACGCACGCAGACATAAAACGGGACAACCCGCATTCAGCAACGAAGTCCGGTAAACCGGACAACACTAACGGCACAGGGAGGACATAATGGCCCGAACGACCAAGAAACCCACCACGGCGAGCGGCCGCATCTCGCGGCGGCGCTTCACGACGGCCGCCGCGGCCACGACGATCGCCGCGGCCACACCGCTCAGATACGGCCTTGCGGCCAGTACGATGAAACTGGGCATTCTGCTGCCCCGCTCGGGCCCGCAGGGCCAGATCGGCATCGACTGCCAGCGCGGCGCCGACCTCGCCAACCCGATCCTGACCAAGCACGGCTATCCCGAGATCGAGTTCATGCTTGGCGACACCGAGACCAAGGTCGACGTGGCCCGCGCCCGCGCCGAGAAGCTGATCAACGACGGCGCGCACGCCGTCATGGGCTGCTTCGACTCCGGCCAGACCATGGCCGCGGCGCAGGTCTCCGAGCAGAAGAACATCCCCTTCATCTGCAACATCGCCGCCGTCCCGGCGCTGACCGAGCGTGGCTACAAGTGGCTCGTACGCAACTTCGTGACCGGCCCGATGATCGTGCGCGACGCCTTCGAGAACCAGAAGGCGCTCTTTGCGATGACCGGCAAGACGCCGAAGACGGTCGTCCTCATGCATGTGAGCGACACCTTCGGCAACAGCGTGAAGGGCGGCATCAACGCGATGTTCCCGCGCTTCAAGATGCCCTACAAGATCGTCGAGCAGATCGCCTACGATCCTTACGGCCGCGACTTCTCAGCCGAGGTGCGCAAGGCCAAGGCGACCAAGGCCGACGCGGTCTGGATGGTGAGCCGCCTGCTCGACGCGATCGCGATCACCAAGGAGATGATCAAGCAGCGTTGGGACACGATGGGCGTCATGTCTACCGGCCCCGGCTATTACGAGGACAACTACATCAAGGCGCTCGGCAAGTATTCCGAGGACGTCATCAGCCTGGTGCCGTGGTGGGATCCGAAGAAGCCGCTGGCCCAGGAGCTCGAGGCCGCCTTCAAGAAGAAGCATCCCGACCGCTCGCTCAACGCCAACCACACCTACACGTTCGAGGGCATCATGATCGCCGCCGACGCCTTCAAGCGCGCCGGCACGACCAAGCCCGACGTGCTGATGAAGGCGATCCGTGAGACCAACATCACCAGCAACGTGGTGACCGGCCCCGGCATCAAGTTCGACGCCAAGGGCCAGAACCAGGGCGTGCGGGACTCCGCGATCCAGAACCGCGGCGGCAAGCCCCTCGTGATCTTGCCCAAGGAAGCGGCGGTGACCAAGCCGATCTGGCCGGAGCGGCCGTGGCGCAAGAAGAAGATGTAGGGATCGGCGCTTATCCCTAGCCTGATCGATGTTGAAGGGCCTCATTCTCCGGTTCGGCCGAGGATGAGGCCCTCGCATCACAGGCGCGGACGAGTGCCCGGACCACACGCGCCCAAAGGCGCCACGAGGCGGCAGTGAGCATCTCCGACATTCTGAATGCGCTGGTAAGCGGACTTCTGACCGGGCTGGTCTATGGGCTGAGCGCGCTCGGTCTGTCCGTCATCTTCGGCGTCATCCGCATCGTCAACTTCGCGCACGGCGAGATCATGGTGCTGGGCATGTTCCTGGCGCTGGTGCTGTTCCAGAGTTTCGGGCTCGACCCGCTCCTGTCGGTGCCGATTGCGGCGGTGGTGCTCTTCATCGGCGGCTATGCCTTACAGACTGTCGTCATCAGCCGGGTCGCCCACCTGCCCGAGCACATGCAGTTCATGCTGCTCGCCGCCATCGCGATCATGCTGGTCAGCGCCTGCCTGCTATTCTTCGGCCCCGATCCGCACGGCGTCGACGTGTCCTATGCGCTCGATTCGATCGCCATCGGCAGCCTCATCATCGACAAGCCCAAGCTCTTCGCGGCCATCTCCGCGGTCATCGTGGCAGGGCTCCTGCTCGGCTTTTTCCGCTACACCGCGACCGGCAAGGCGATCCGCGCCTGCGCCGACAATCATCAGGGCGCGCAAGTCGTGGGCCTCAATGTCGGCCGGCTCTACGCGCTCACTTTCGGCATCGGCGCCGCCTGTCTGGGGGCGGCGGGCTGCATCATTCTGCTGCTGGTCGAGGTCCACCCCTACCTCGCCCCTGGCTACACTCTTCTGGCCTTCGTCATCGTCATCATCGGCGGGCTCGGCAGCCTGCCCGGCGCCCTTCTGGGCGGCGTGCTGATCGGCATTTCCGAGGACGTCGCGGCGCTCCTGATCCAGCCCTCGATGAAATCGGCGTTCAGCTTTGCGCTGCTCATCCTCGTGCTGCTGCTGCGGCCACAAGGCCTGCTTGGAAAGACGGCCCGTTGAACCGTCCGGAGGCAAGCGCACGTCCCGCAATGCCCTCCCGCAACGGCGCCTTCCAGCCGATTGCCGGGCTCTCCGGCCGCGGCCATGTTCTGCTCGCGATCTTCGCGCTGTTCCTGTTGAGCGTGCCGTTCTGGGGCGGTTCCTACATCGTCACGGTCGGCATACTGGTCCTTTACCTGGCGCTGGTCGGCCAGTCGTGGAACCTCATGCTCGGCTTCGCTGGCCTGCTCTCGATCGGCCACGCGCTTTTCATCGGCATCGGCAGCTACGCCGCCGGCTATCTCTTCGCCAAGCAGGGCATCCCGCCGATCCTCGGCGTTTTCGTCGCGGTGGCGCTCGCCGTGCTGGTCGGCAGCATCATCGGCTATCTCGGCTTCCGCTTTTCGATCAGCGGCGTCTATTTCGCGCTGCTCACGATCGCCTTCGCCGAGTTCGCCCGCATCATGATCGACCACGCCACCTTCCTGAACGGCACCCAGGGGCTCTTCCTGCCGGTCAGCGCGCAGGACAACAAGGGCGTCGACCTCATCAATCTGCGCGGCCATCCGCACATGTTCTACTACCTGATGATGGCGCTGGCGCTCGGCACGCTCGGCCTCTGCCGCTGGCTGCTGCGCAGCAAGCTCGGCTACTACTGGCAGGCGATCCGCGACGACCAGGAGGCGGCCCAGTCGCTCGGCATCAACGTCTTCCGCTACAAGATGTACGCGGTGATGATCTCCTCGGCGATCGCGGGCGTCGCCGGCGTCTTCTACGCCTTCTACAGCAACAGCCTGTTCCCGGAATCGACCTTCGCCATCGAACGCTCGATCGAGGTCACGCTGGCGCCGATCGTCGGCGGCGTCGGCACCCTCTTCGGGCCGATCTTCGGCGCCTTTATTCTGACGCCGCTCGGCGAGTTCATCACCTGGGTGATCGATTTCCTCAAGCACATCGGCTGGATCGACCCGTCGCTCAAGCTGAACGGGCTCAAGCTGCTCATCTGGGGCTTCGTCGTCGTGCTGATCGTGCTGTTCAAGCCGCGCGGCCTGTGGCCCTGGCTGCGCGACAAGTTCGCCCTGGGCCGCGGCGACGAGTAGCGGGCGATGACGGCGATACTCGAATTCGATGGGCTGACCAAAAGCTTCCGCGGCCTGCGCGCGGTCGACAATGTTTCGTTCGCGGTCGACGAGCGCTGCATCTTCGCCCTCATCGGGCCGAACGGCGCCGGCAAGACGACGATGTTCAACCTGATCGCCGGCGTCTTTCCGCCCGACATCGGAACGGTGCGGCTTTCGGGCAAGGACGTGACGGGACTGCGGCCCGACCGCCTGTGCGCCGCCGGGATCGGCCGCACCTTCCAGCTCGTCAAGCCGTTCCCGGAGATGACCGTGCTGGAGAATGTGACCGTCGGCGCGCTGCGGCGCGCCACCAGCGTGGCGGCGGCCGAACGCGAGGCGCATCGCTACCTGGAAATGCTCGAGCTCGACGGCAAGACGCACCAGCACGCGGCCAACCTCACCCTGCCCGACCGCAAGCGCCTAGAGGTCGCCCGGGCGCTGGCGACCCAGCCGCGCCTGCTGCTGCTCGACGAAGTGATGGCTGGCATGCGCCCGACCGAGACCGACCGCATGGTCGTCACCCTTCGGCGTTTGCGTGACGAGACCGGGCTCACCATCGTCCTCATCGAGCATGTGATGCGCGCCGTCATGGCGCTCTCCGAACGCGTCGCGGTGTTGAACCACGGCGAGAAGATCGCCGAAGGCACGCCGCAGGAGGTGGTCGCCGACGCGGCCGTCCTCGAATGCTATCTGGGCGAGGAGGAGCTGTGATCCTCGAAGTCCGCGATCTCGACCTCTACTACGGCGACGCCCAAGCACTTGCAGGCGTTTCGCTCGACGTGCCCGAGGGCGGCATCGTCGCGGTGGTCGGCTCGAACGGCGCCGGCAAGAGCTCGCTCATCCGCACCATCGCCGGCATGGAGCGACCGCGCGCGGGGCGCATCGCCTTCAGGGGCGCGGACATCACCGGCCAGCCGAGCCACAAGGTCTGCAATCTCGGCATCATCCAGGTCGCCGAGGGCCGCCAGATCTTCGCCGGCCTGACCGTAACGGAGAACTTGGAGGTCGGCGGGCATATCAAGCGCGGCCGGGCCAAGCGCGGCGAGACCATAACGCGCGTCTTCGAAATGTTCCCGCGCCTCGCCGAGCGCCGCGACCAGAGCGCCGGCACGCTGTCCGGCGGCGAGCAGCAGATGCTTGCGATCGGCCGTTGCCTCATGGGCCAGCCCGATCTCATCATGCTCGACGAGCCCTCGCTCGGCCTCGCGCCCAACCTCGTCCACGAGGTCTTCGAGACCGTCCGCCGGCTGAACGCCGAGGGCATCACCATCATCCTCGTCGAGCAGAACGTCGCCGTGTCGCTCAAGCTCGCGGCGCAGGCCTACGTGCTGGAGAACGGCCGCATCGCCATGTCGGGCAAGGGCGAGGATTTGCTCCACGACGACCGCATCCGCGAAGCCTATCTGGGGCTGTGACCAGGGATCCAATGGCCGCCCCGATGACCGCTAAGCGCACCCGCCTCGGCCTCATAGGCTTCGGCAATCTCGGACGCAGCATCTATGAGCGGATTACGACGGAGCCCGCGCTCGGCATCGAACTTGCGTTCGTCTGGAACCGGTCGCCCGAAAAGCTGGCCGACGTGCCCGCCGAATTGCGTCTTGCCAATCTGCATGAAGCAGCCGCCCGAAACCCCAATCTCATCGTCGAAGTCGCGCATCCCGGCATCACCCGCGACCACGGCGTGTCGTTTCTCGAGCATGCGGACTACCTGCCGCTCTCGGTCTCTGCGCTCGTCGACGATGCGCTCTACGACACGCTCCTCGAAACCGCGGCGGCGAGCGGCACGCGGCTTCTCATCCCCCACGGAGCGCTGATGGGCGTCGACAATCTGCGCGAGAGCCGCGAGATCTGGCGCGGGGTTTCGGTGACATTCGAGAAGCATCCGGGCGCCATCGACTTCTCCGAATCGGGCATCGACGGCGCCACCATCACCGAGCGCAGCACCGTCTTCGAGGGCAGCGCGCGCGAGATCGGCGCGCGCTTCCCGCGCAACGTCAACACGATGGTGACCTGTGCGCTCGCCACCGTCGGCCTCGATGCCTGCCGCGCGCGCCTCATCGCCGACCCCGCGCTCGATGTCGGCATCGCCATCGTCGAGGCGCGCGGCTCGGACGGCTCCTCCCTCACCATGCGCAAGGAACAGCCGATGGCCGGCGTCTCGGGCACGGAGATGTTCGCCTCGATCTTCGGCTCGATCCTCCGCGCCGCCGGCGGCAACCGTCCGGTCGATTTCGTTTAGGCGATACGACCTTAGACAGCCCTGCCCCTAGTCGGGCAAGCCGTTGAAGAGATAGAGCATCGCCATGGTGCGCGATGGGCTGCGGCCGCCGAAATTCCGTTTGTAGACCTTGACGATCGCCGGCGAGCGGAAGATCCGCGCGAGCGACCAGTCGACCGCCAGCCGGAAATCACTGTCCCCGCGGCGCATCGCCAGCGCATAAGGCTCGCGGCTCAGAAGCTGGCTCGCGACCTTGAGCTTACCGGGTGCGGCGCTCTGATTGAGGAGCCCCACCAGCAGCGACCGGTCGGCGAAGTACGCGTCGATCGCCCCGCTTTCGAGCTGCCTCAAGCCCTCCCGATGATCCTTCATGGCGACGATCTTCGCCGCCAGCTTCTGCTGGGCGAGTGCCGCGCGCAGCAGCCGCTCGGTGGTCGTCGCCCCGCGCACGCCGATCGTCTTCCCGCCGAGCGCGGCGAAGTCCTTCGGCCCGTCAGCCCGCATCATCACGCTGGCGCCGGAGAAATAGATAAGCTTCGAAAAATCGACATGTTGCCGGCGCGACAAGGTCACGGTGGTCGCCCCGCAGAGGAGATCGATCCGACCGTCCTCGATGGCCGTGAAGCGATCGCCCGTGCTGACCGGCACCAGCTTCACGGCCAGGGCCCTGAGCCCGAGCCGCCGCCGGATGCCGCCCACGACGAGGGCGCAGAGATCGACGCTGTAGCCCGACGCAGCCCCCTTGGCGTCCCGGTAGGAAAACGGCTCGGCATCGGTTCGAAAGCCGAGGCGGATTTCGCCCCTGTCCCGGATGGTATCGAGCGTTCCGGCACCCGCGCCCGCCGAGATCAGGCACAAAGCGGCAAACCCGAATATCTCGCGACCGATCATTGCGCACCTCCCCCATCGCTTGGGCCACGCCCGCACCTGAATAGATCGGCAACGCCGCGCAGCACGCCGACTTCTTTGCCAAAGCATCGTAGCGTCAGTTGGCCGTGACGGCACCTTCTTCATGCCCGCACGCTGAGAACGCGCCGTCCGCAGAAAAATGCTATACGTAGACATTATGAAATCGATCCTGGTGCCGCTCAGAGCATACGACAGCCCTGAAAGCGTGCTGAACAGCGCCATCACCGTTGCGCGCGCTTTCGATGCCTATGTCGAAGGCATCGTCGTCGAGCCGGTGTTTCAAGTCGCCGTCGGCGAGGCGATGGCCGCGGTGCCGGCCTACGACACCCAAATGCTGGAAGACTGGCGGGCCAAGGCCCAAACGGTTCGCGCCAAGTTCGATGAGACCATGGCGCAGGCGGGCATTTCGGCCGGCTGGCACCAGGCGACCGGCATCGAGAGCGCGGTCGTCGGGGAATATGGCCGGGTTTTCGACCTGATCGTGATCGGCCGATCACAAAGCGACGATGGCGGCGAGGTGACGGAGACGTGCGAAGCGGCGCTGTTCGACAGCGGCCGCCCCGTGCTGCTTGCGCCGCGCACGGCCTCGGCGGCGCTCGGGAAAACCGTCGTGATCTCCTGGAACGGCAGCACCGAAACCGCGCGGACGATCGGGCTCGGCATGCCGTTCCTCGACCAGGCGAGCGCGGTCTCCGTCCTCACCGTGGAGGGGGCGACGGTTCCAGGGCCGTCGGGCGCGCAGGTCGCCGCCTATCTGGCCCGCCGCGGCATCGACGCCAAGGCCGTCACCGCCACGCCCGGCGACCGCAGCCAGGGTGAGGCGATCCTCGAAGAAGCGCAAACGCTCGGGGCCGATCTCCTGCTCAAAGGCGCCTACACCCATAGCCGATTACGCCAGATGGTCTTCGGCGGGCCGACCAAGCACATCCTTTCCCACGCCGAGCTGCCGGTCCTGATGGCGCATTGAGCGCCTCGCGGAAGCGTCGCGCCTGGGCCGTCTAACGGCTTGCGGGCCGCGCACGCGTGCCCCACCCCGTTCCATCAGCCATCGGGTGAAAAACCAGCATGCCAGCACATCACCAAGCGTCACGGGCCAGGACCAAGGGTGCACGCGGCGTCCTCACAGCGTTCGCTATCGTGCCTGCTCTCATCGCCGCCGCCGCCGCACAGGCCGATGAAGAGGCGGCCAACAAGCCGCATTTCGTCACCGGCATCGTGAAGGGCGATCTCCACAACGGCTGCTACGCCAAATCCGTGCCCGACGCCGCTTGGGGCATGAAGGGAACCACGAAAGTCTACGTGGTCCGTAAGGGCAAGGATCGGCTGGTCGCGGCCTTCCCCTGGTACGCACGCAAGCTCCATCTGCAATGCCGCCGCGGGCCCGACGGCGCCATGACGGTCGCCATCGTGCGGCTCGGCCCCTGGCAGCGCGGCTGGCGCGTCAGCAATGACCATCTCGCCATCGCCTTCTACGAGGGCGGCCGCGAACTTGCCCGCTATTCCGCCCTCGACCTCGCCGGCCGGGCGGACAATGTCCGCCCCAGCGTTTCGCACTACAGGGTGATCAAACAGATCAAAGGCTTCGTCGAGCCCAACCATTTCCGCCTGGCGCGCGTCGACGGCCGCACTCTCACCTTCGATCTGGCAACGGGCAAGCTGCGCCGCGGCAACTAGCGCGCCGCCCGACGATCAAGATCACGGCACCAGGATGGACGAGCCCATCGTGGCGCGGGTTTCCAGGCGGCGATGCGCTTCGGCGGCGTCCTTGAGCGCGAAGCGCTGTCCGATCTCGACCCGGAGCGTGCCATGCCGCAGGGCCTCGAAGAGGCGGCGGCTGATCGAGCGCACGGCTTCGGCCGATCCCACATAGTGGCCGTAATTGGGCCGCGAGACGGTCGCCGACTTGCCCGCGAAGGCGCCGATATCGATGGGCTCGATCGGCCCCGAGGCCTGGCCGAAGCTGACGAGATGGCCACGCACCGCCAGCGCCTCGTAGGATCGCATGAAGGTGTCGCGGCCGACCGCGTCGTAGATCACGTCGGCACCGCGGCCTTGCGTGATTTCCTGCACGCGCGCGACGAAATCCTCGCGCGCGGTGACGATCGGATGCGCGCAGCCATTGGCCCGCGCTAGCCGCGCCTTCTCCTCGCTGCTCACCGTGCCGATCACCGTGGCGCCAATATGGCTCGCCCACTGGCAGAGCAGCAGCCCGACCCCGCCGGCCGCCGCATGCACCAGCACCGTGTCGCCCGCTTTCACCGCATGGACGCGGTGCAGCAGGAATTCCGCCGTCATCCCCTTCAGCATCGCCGCGGCCGCCGTCGCGTCGTCGATCTCGTCGGGCAGGACGGCCAGAAGCTCGGCATCCATCGTGCGCGCTTCCGTATAGGCCCCGACCGGCGGACAGGCATAGGCCACACGGTCGCCGGGCAGGATGCCGTGAACCCCCTCGCCGGCGCCGAGCACGACGCCCGCCGCCTCCATTCCCAGCGGTCCCGGCGGCGTCAGCAGATCGAAATAGCCAGTGCGGCAATAGACGTCGATGTAGTTGAGGCCGATGGCGGTGTGGCGGAGGCGCACCTGGCCCGGCCCCGGCGGCGGCACGCTGAGCGTCTGCCAGACCATTTCGTCGGGCCCGCCATACCGCTCGAGCACCATCGCGCCCGCCTCGATCGCTCCCGGCGGTGTTGAAGGTTGCGGCGCGGCGGCCGCCCTGGGCTGGGGGGCTCGCTGTGCTGCACTGGTCCGGGCCACGGTGGCGGGGCCCGCCACACTTGCTCCGGCTCCCTGCCCGCCCTGTTCCAAGCGCGCCTTGATCGCCGCGAAGCCGGCTTCGTAGATGCCGTCGCCGACGAGATCGGCGAGCTCGCGCTCCGCGCCCGGCGGTGTGGCGAAGGACGATTCCCACTCGATGAAGGTCCGCCGCCCGTCGGTTACCGGCCGCAAGCGCATGGTGGCGACATAGCCGATCAGTGGCATCGGCGCGTCGAGGATGCAGTAGGTAAACCCCGGCTCGGCATCGGAGAGCGCCAAGAGCTGCTCGCGCAGCTCGCCGCCTCCGTCGGCCAGGGAAAAGCGCCGCACGCAGCCGACCTGATCGCCGAGCCGACCGTCCTCGATCCGGCTTTCGGCAATCGCGGGATGCCAATCCGCATGGCCATTGAAATCGCGCAGCAGACGCCAAACCGCCTCGACCGGCGCATCGACGATGGTGCTCTTACGAACTTTCACCATGCGTCCGGCGCGCGGACTACCGCGATGCGAAGCGCGACTTCAGGGCGTCGAAGCCGCCCTGGAAGACGCCGCCGCCGATTTGCGCAACCAGCTCGCTTTCCTGCTCCGGCGCGCAGTCGAACTCCGCGGTCCATTCGGCGAAGGTCCGGTTGCCGTCTGTCACCGGAATGAGCCGCAAGGTGGCGACATAGTTCCGCACCCCCATGGGCGACTCCAGGATCGCGTAGCTGCAGGTGAAGTCGAAATCAGAGAGCATCAGAAGCTGCTCGCGGATATTGCCGCCGTCGCTCAGGTTGAAGTTGCGCACGCAGCCGACCTTGTCGGCGGGGACGCCGTCTTCGATGCGGCTGTCCGCGATCGCGGGATGCCAGTCGGGCAACGCGTTGAAGTCGCGGACGACCGCCCAGACCTGATCGGCCGGCGCGCCGATCACGCTCGATATGTAGACCTTGGCCATATCGTTCGGGCCCCGCTGGCTAGGCCTTGCCCTCCGGTGGATCGTTCGCCGGCGGCTCGACGAGATCGGTCATTTTCTCCAGCTCGCTGCCGGAGATGCCGATTTCCTTAAGCAATGAATCGATCAGCGGCGCCTGCGCGCGATAACGAAGCGCGCTGTTGACGACGCTGTCGGCGATGCCGCTGCCGTTGGGCGCGTCGCCGCGCCCGCCGCCGCCGAAGCCGTCGACCTGGAGGATCTTGATGCCCTCGATCTTCTCCATCGGCTTGACGCTCTCGCGGATGATCGCTTCGAGCCGGTCGATGAGGCGGAGCCGCATCTCCGATTTCCGCGATTCGGGGGTAAGCACATTGGCCGCTTCGTTGAGCTGGCGGGTGCCCTCGGCCTCGATCTCGTAGCGAAGCTTGGAAGCCAAAGCGCGGATCTTCTCCGATTCGGCCTCGCCCTCGGCGTCGAGCCGGCGCGCCTCGGCACGGTCGCTGGCGGCATCGCGCTCAGCCTCGGCCGCCGAGCGCAGGCGAATGCCCTCGCGCTCGGCCTCCTGCGCGGCCTCGATCAGCTGGATCACCTTCTTGCGCTCGGCGACCTCGGTCTCGCGGGCGGAGAACACCTTCTCTTCCGCCGCCACGGCCTTGGCGCGGGCGAGCTCGGCGGCAGCCTGCGCTTCCGACTGCGCCTTCGACTGCTCGGCGATGGCGATGGCGCGTTCCTGCTCGGCGATTTCGAGCGCTTTGCGCCGGTCGACCTCCAGGCGCTGGGTGTCACCCTCGCGGGCGATGCGATCCTCGTCGAGGGCGCGCTGCTCGGCGATCTTGGAACGTTCGATAGCCAGGTTCGCCTCGATCTGCGCCTGCTCCGATTCCTTCTGGCGCTGCGCCCGCTCGCGGGCCAGATCGGACTGCTGCTCGGCGCGGCGCACCTCGACCTCGCGCTGCTGGCTGAGCCGCGCATATTCGCTCTCGCGCTCGATCTCGAGCGAGACCTTCTCCGCCTCCAGGTTCTTGTTGCGGATCTCGATCATCGTGTCCTGCTCGATGTCGTTGCGGATCTTCTTCCGCCGCTCGATCTCTTCCGTAAGCCGCGTCAGACCCTCGGCGTCGAATGCGTTGGAGGGATTGAAGAACTCCATGTCGGTCTGATCCATACCGGTCAGCGACACGGCTTCGAGCTCCAGGCCGTTGACGATGAGATCGTCGGCCACCTCCGCGCGCACGCGCTTGGCGTATTCGCCGCGTTTCTCGTGCAACTCCTCCATGCTCATCTCGGCCGCGACGGAGCGCAGCGCGTCGACGAACTTGCCTTCCACCAGCTCCTTCAGCGAATCGGGCTGCATGGTGCGGCGACCGAGCGTCTGCGCGGCGTTGGCGATCGCCTCGGGTGTCGGCTGGACGCGCACGTAGAACTCCGCCGCCACGTCGACCCGCATCCGGTTCTTGGTGATCAGCGACTGGTCGCGGCCGCGCTTCACTTCCAGGCGCAGCGTGTTCATGTTGACCGGAATGACCTCGTGAATGATCGGCAACACGAACGCGCCGCCATTCATGACGACCTTTTGGCCGCCCAGGCCCGTGCGGACGAACGATGTCTCCTTAGACGACCGGCGATAAAGCCAGCGCATCAGATAGACCACCACGACGATCACGATCGCCAGGATGATCACGCCCACAACGAGCCCCCATATGGTTGCTCCAGACATAGTCTCCTCCCAAGTCTGTCCGCCCCGGTCCCCCCGAAGTGAGGGGCGGCGTCGGACGCGTCAGCCGCGCCCGATCTGTTTGAACCTCTTCGTCTGTTCGGTCAGCGCCGTTTCGGTCGGCAGGCGCTCCATGCTCGATGCCCCGTAGAAACCGTGACAGTCGGGGCAGGACTTCAGAATGAACTCGGCGTCTTCCGGCATCGCGATCGGACCGCCATGGCAGAGCACGATGACGTCGTCGCGTACGTCGCGCGCCGCCGCCGCCCAGGCGTTGATCGGCGCCACGCAATCCTCCAGCGTCAGCGCGGTCTCGGCGCCAATGGCACCACCCGTGGTGAGCCCCATGTGGCAGACGATGATGTCGGCGCCCGCCTCCGCCATGGCGCGTGCGTCTGCCTCGGAGAACACATAAGGCGTGGTCAGCATGTCGAGCGCATGTGCCTTGGCGATCATCTCGACCTCGAGCCCGTAGCCCATGCCGGTCTCTTCGAGGTTGGCGCGGAAGGTGCCGTCGATGAGGCCGACGGTCGGGAAGTTCTGGACCCCCGAGAAGCCCAATTCGGTGAGCTGCTTCAGGAACGGCTCGGTGAGCATGAAGGGGTCGGTGCCGTTGACCCCGGCCAGCACCGGTGTCCGCTCGACTACCGGCAGCACCTCAGCCGCCATCTCGACGACGATCTCGTTGGCGTTGCCGTAGGCCAGCAGGCCCGCGAGCGAGCCGCGCCCGGCCATGCGGTAGCGTCCGGAATTGTAAATGACGATGAGGTCGATGCCGCCGGCCTCCTCGCATTTCGCCGACAGGCCCGTCCCCGCGCCGCCGCCGACGATGGGCTCGCCGCGCGCGATCATGCCGCGGAAACGCTCCAGCAGGTCCTTACGCGGAAAGGCGGGCATGGTGGCCATCTCCTGCGCCGATTTCGGGGCGGACGATTTCGAGGAAGTTCGCGACCAACGCCTCAACGAAGGCCGGGTCGTTGATATTATGCAGCCGCCGGATCAGGCGGCGATTGGCGCTCGGCCGGAAGGTGGCCTCCAGCGCCTCGAAGAGCGCGCGGTCGGCTTCTGGATCGTGGAAGGGCTGGCCCGGCGCATCGAGCATCGAGACGCCGCCCTCGGGAATGAGGAAGCGCACCGGCCCGTCGCAGCGGTTGAGCTTCTCGGCGATGAACCGGCCCATCCACGCATTCTCCTCCGGCGTGGTGCGCATCAGCGTCACTTGCGGGTTGTGCACATAGAGGTTCCGCGACCGGAAGCGCTCGGGCACCGTGTCCATCGGCCCCCAGTTCACCATGTCGAGTGCGCCGCAGGAGCCCACGTAAGGCGTGCGGCTGCGGATGAACGCATCGAGCCGGCCTTCGCCGGCGCTGAACACGCCGCCGACATGAAAGTCGGCGATCTCGGTCGTCGTCGCGTCGATCACTCCGGCGAGCAGCCGCGACTCCGCGAGCTTCTCCATCGACTGGCCGCCGGTGCCCGTCGCGTGGAAGACGAGACAGTCGAAGCGGTCCTCCAGCGCCTTGGTGACCATCTGCACACAGGGCGTGGTCACACCGAACATGGTCAGCCCCACCGCCGGCCGCGCAACGGAGACGTCGCTGCCGCTGCCCGCCTGCGCGATCATGCCGGCCAGCGCGTGCGCGGCGTTGGCCAAGACCTGGCTCGATATCCGGTTGATGCCCGAAACATCGGTGACCGAATAGATCATCGCGATGTCCGACGGCCCGACGTAACGCCGGACATCGCCCGAGGCGACGGTCGAGACCATGACCTTGGGCACGCCGATCGAGAGGCGCTGCATCGCCGGCGTGGCCAACGACGTCCCGCCGGAGCCCCCGGCCGAGATGATGCCGCCCAGATCGCGCTGGCGCGGCAGATAATGCGCGAAGGCCTCGGCCATGGCTGCGACGGCGCTGCCGCGGTCGTCGGTAAACACTGCCGACGCGCCCTGCGGATGATGGCGGGCGACCTCGGGCGGGCCGACATCGGCGGGCGAGGGCCGGCCGCTGGTGCTGAGATCGACGGTGCGCACGCGCAGGCCCATGCGCTCCAGGTGATTACGGATGAAGTTGAGCTCGCGGCCCTTGGTATCGAAGGTGCCGCAGACATACGCCGTGCGGCCGACCAGCCGCGCCACCGGAACGGCCTCCGCCTTCGCCGATGACGGCCGATCGCCGGCCGGCGTTGCGGACGCCGCGTCTTCATTCCCCGGTTCGGCCTCGGGAGCGCCGTCCGTATGTGGTACTTCCGCCGATGGCACCACGCTTTGCGACCAGCGGTTCGGCGCCTGGGGCGCGCTATAGACCGGGCGCACCGGGGCTGCCGGCGCCGGGGCATCGTCGCCACTGGCGCGGCGCAACAGGAAGACCTGCGTCTGCGGCTAGGGATCGGCCGGCGGCGCCACGTATCCGCCCTGCTCATCGTCGTCATCGTCGGAGGCGCTCACGCCGATAAGGCGCTGCTGCAGTTCCAATCGTCGGAGGCGCGCACGCCGAGAAGGCGCTGCTGCAGTTCCAGATCCTGGGCGAGCTCCGCCGCGGCCAGCTCGCGCACCAGCCGGCCGTTCACCATCACCGCGATGCGCTCGGCGACGTCGGTGGCGACGCCCAGATTCTGCTCGATCAGCAGCACCGAGATCTCGCCTTCCTGCGCCAGGTCGCGCAGCATCTCGGCCACCTGCTGGACCATGATCGGCGCCAACCCTTCAGTCGGCTCGTCCATGATCAGGAGCTGCGGATTGGCGAGCAGCGCGCGGCCGATCGCGAGCATCTGCTGCTCGCCGCCCGAAAGCTGGCCACCGCCGTTGCGACGACGTTCGTTGAGTGCCGGGAAGGTGTCGTAGACGCGCTTAACCGTCCAGCTTGCGTCCTTGCCGCGCCCGCGCGCCGCAAGGCGCAGATGCTCGTCGACGGTCAGCGACGGCCAGACACGGCGGCCTTGCGGCACGTAGGCGATGCCGTGGCGGACGATCCGGTTCGGCGTGAGCCCCAATATCTCCGCGCCGCCGGTCTGGATGCTGCCGCCGGCGGCGGGGGTCAGCCCCATGATCGTGTTGCAGAGCGTCGTCTTGCCCATGCCGTTGCGGCCGACAACGCCGAGCACGCCATGCTCGAGCGTCAGATTTACGCCCTGCAGCGCGTGCGCATGCCCGTAATAGACATGCAGATCGCGGATCTGGAGGATGGGCGCGCCGGGCTCAGTCATGCTCGGCCCCCAGATAGATGCGCTGGACGTCGGGATCGTCCTGAATCTCGTCGGGCGTGCCTTCTTTGTAGATCGCGCCGTAATGCATGACGGTCACCGACTCGACGACCCGCAAGGCGACGTCGAGATCGTGCTCGATGATGATGTAGCCGATGTGCGGCGGCAGCGCGCCGAGGATCTCGATGAGCTCGCGCCGCTCGCCCGGCGAGAGCCCCGCCGCTGGCTCGTCGAAAAGGACGAAGCGCGGCGCGCCGGCCAGCGCCATGCCGATCTCGAGCTGGCGCTGCTGGCCATGGGAGAGGTCGGCGACCGGTGTGTCGGGAACGTGGTCGAGATGGACGGCGTGCAGAAGCTCGTTGGCTGCGAGCACGGTCGGGTTGTTGGGCCCGGAGCGGCGAAAGCTCAGGCGGCCGCGCGCCACCCCGCGCGAGGCGAGATAGAGATTGTCGATGACGCTCAAGCCGCGGAACAGCATCGAATTCTGGTAGGTCCGGCGGAGGCCGCGACGGATCCGCTCGTAAGGCGGCAGATCCGTCACGTCCTCGCCGAAGAAGCGAATGCGGCCGGCAGTCGGCGGAAAATCGCCGGTGATCGCGTTGAACAGCGTGGTCTTGCCAGCGCCGTTCGCCCCGAGCACCGCGCGCCGCTCGCCCGCACCGACGCTCATCGTCACCCCGTCGAGAGCGACGAGCGCGCCGAAGGTGCGGCCCACGCCGTCGAGAGCGAGGGCGTGCGCCGCACCAGCGCGGGCAATTCTATGCGGTTCCGCGTTCATGCCTTTCGGGTTCCCGGTGCTACTTGCAGTCGGGGTTGTTGCGGCCGACCGGACCCAGGGCGAGGAACTTCTTGCGGTCCATGCCCATGGTCTGGTTGACCTGCGGAATGATCTTGATGACCTTGTTGTAGAGCTTGCCGTCCTTGCCCTCGGTCACCTCGGTCAGGAAGATGTCGGCCACCGCGTTGCGGTTCTGGTCGACCTTCACCTTTCCGGTCGGCGTGTCGAGCGTCATGCTGGACAGCGTCGCCCGCAGCTTCGCGTGGTTGTTGGAGAGGTCGCCCTTGACCTTGTCGAGCGCGGTCAGCGCAGCCATCGTGTTGACGTAGTAGCCGTGCGCGAAGAGCGACGGTGACGGGAAGCCCTTCTTGGGAAAGGCCTTCTTGTAGGACGCGACGAACGCCTTCCACTTCGGATTGTCCCACGTGTCGGCGATGGGACCTGCCGAGGGGGTGCCGATGAAGTACTTCTTGCGCCGTCCCTTGGAGCCAAGGATCGTCTGATCGGCGGTGATCGAGCCCGCGATCATCGGCTTGTCGCCGCCGGCCTGCTGATACTGGCTGAGGAAGTTTGTGGCGTCCGCCCCGCCGAGCGCGACATAGACCGCGTCGATGTTGTCGGGGATCGAGGCGATGATCGAGGAGTAGTCCTTGTTGCCGATCGGCACCCAGAACTTTGTCACGACCTTGCCGCCGAGCCGGCAGTAGTCGAGCATGAAGCCCATCACCTGGGTGTAGGGGAAGGAATAGTCTTCCGCGATCGTGACCACCGTCTTGTAGCCCTTGACCTTGAAGGCGTACTCGCCGAGCCCCGCCTGCCACTGCGCGCCGTCGGTGCTGAAGCGGTAGAAGTTGGGCGCGGGGTTGCGCAGTGTGGTGTCCTGCGCCGCCGAGGTGCCGTTCAAGAAGGTCACGCCCGGCTTGGTCTTGGCGTAGTCCTTGATCGCCAGTCCCTCGGAGCCTGAGAGTGGGCCGATCAGGATGTCGACCTTGTCCTGCTCGACGAGCTTCTTGGCGGCGCGGATCGCGCTGTCCGGGCTCGCATTCGACGAGCCGGTGACCAGGATGATCTTCTTGCCGCCGGCCTTGTAGCCGCGCTCCTTCAGAGCCAGCCTGACCCCGCGCATGCTGTCCTCGCCGAGCACGGTGAAGGCGCCCTCCAATGTGGCAAGCGCGCCGATCTTGATGGTGTCCTCGGCCATGGCCGTGGGCGTGGAGCCGACCGTCCACGCCATCGCGATGGCAGCGGTGGTGGCAAGAAATGCGCGTCTTGTCGTGCGCTTCATGGTCAATGTCCTCCTATTCCCGTTGTGAATCTTTGGCCAACCGCAGCGGGACTCTCCGACTGGCGCTCTGATGGGGTGCGGTATTGTTGGTCCGCGTCTGATGGGCCGACGCGGTTGATCCCGAGGCGGGCCTTGAGCTGGCTCCATAGGCCGAGCAGCCCGTCGGGAGAGAACAGGACGATCAACAGGAACGTCGCCCCGATCACGGTGTTGAAGCGCTCGCGGTCGATCAGGTCGATCGCGAAGTTCTGCAGAAGCACGAAGACGATAGCGCCGAGGAACGGTCCCACCGGATGGCGCAGGCCGCCCAGCACCGCGATCACCAGGATGTTGATCAACGGGCCGACCGATATGGTGCCCGGCGAGATCCGGTCGTTGAGCCAGATCCATTCGAGCCCGCCGAGACCTGCGATGAAGCCGGCGGCGGTGTAGGCGATGATGCGGTGCGTCTTGACGTTGAAGCCGAGCGCGTTCATGCGCCGCGGGTTGTCGCGGATCGCCTGCAGCGACAGCCCGAAGGTCGAGCGCGAAAGATAGAGCGCGCCGAAATAGGCCAGGCCCGCGACGGCGAGCGTCAGGAAATAGAACGGGGTCGGATCACGCCAGTTGACGCCGAAGACGACCGGCGGTTTCAGCCCCGCGAAACCGTTGAAGCCGTTGAAGATCGCATAGTTCTGTCGCGCGAAATAGAAGAAGGCCACGCCGATCGCGAGCGTGATCATGATGGTGTAGATGCCCTCGGTACGCACCGAGATCCAGCCGATCAGCGCGGCGAACAGCGTCGCCCCGCCGAGCCCCATCGCCACCGCCGCCCACCACGGCCAGCCGAGACCGAGATTGGCACTGTTCACGCCGAAGATCGCGAAGAGATAACCGGCGAACCCGGCGATGGTCATCTGCGCCAGCGAGACCATGCCGCCATAGCCGGCGAGGAACATGAGCGATAGCGCGATCACGCCGTAGATCAGAATCTGCGCGCCGATCTGCACCGCCCAAAACTCGCCCACCGCGAGCGGATAGGTGATCAGGAACGCCGCCACCAATATGTGATGGACGCGGATCTGCGCGATCCACGCAAACCGCCCGGCGAAATAACCGGCATTCGACGCGGTGCCTCCGCCTGTCCGTTCGATCGGTTGTTCCACGGCCTGGTCCATGACGCCCTCAGGCCCTCGCGCCCATGATGCCCTGGGGCCGCACGGCGAGGACGGCAACCATGATGACGAAGGTGTAGACGACGCCGTAGGTCGGCGAGTAGGCGAGGCCGAACTGCTCGGCGAGCCCGATCAGCAAAGCACCGATCGCGGCGCCGGTGATACTGCCCATGCCGCCGACGATGACGACGACCAGCGAGGCCAGCAGATAGCGGATGTCCTCGCCCGGCGCGATCGAGAGCGCGGTGCCGCCAACCACGCCGGCGAATCCCGCAAGCCCCGCGCCGATCGCAAAGGTGATCGCGAAGACGAGCTGCACGTTGACGCCGGAGGCCGACAGCATGCCGCGGTCGTCGACGCCGGCGCGGATCATCATGCCCACGCGCGTCCGATTGAGGAACAGCCACAAGCCCACGCCGATCACCGCCGCCGTACCCAACAACACCAGCCGGTAGGTCGGATAGGCACGCACGAGCGGCATCTTGGTGGCGCCGTAGAGCCATTCTGGCGGCTCGAACTGATAGGTCGTGCCGCTCCAGATCGCGATCATGAGGTCCGCGAGGACGATCGATATGCCGATCGTCACCAGCGTCTGGCGGAGATCGTCGCCCTCCATGCGGCGGAACACGAAGACCTGCAGCAGAAGGCCGAAGACGGCGGTCGACAGAAAGCCGGCACCAACCCCAAGGAACCACGAGCCGGTGGTGTCGGCGACGTCGTAGCCGATATAGGCGCCGAGCAGATAGAGCGAGCCATGCGCCAGGTTGACGTTGCGCATCAGCCCGAAGACGAGGGTGAAGCCGCTGGCGACCAGGAAATAGAGCGCCGCCAGCGTCAGGCCGTTCATGAAGGTGAGCAGGAAGAGCTTCATGCCCGCCTGCTCCACGTCCGCCTGTCTCGCATGTCCCCCGCCATGCCGGCTCCCGTCTACCCTAGCTCGCCCAGCGCTGCTGGCCGGCGCCGGCCGCCATATCGGGCGTCTTATGGAAGGCGCCGTCCTTCATCACCGCGAGGATGCGCTCGGGCTCCTGCAGCACGCGGATGTTGGAGACCGGATCGCCGTCGACCAGGATGAGGTCGGCCAGATAGCCTTCCTTCACCTGACCCAACTCGCCGGGCTTGCCCATGATCGAGCCGCCGTGCCGCGTCGCCGCGGTCAGCACCTCCATCGGCGACATGCCGAGGAAGTCGACGAAGTATTCGAGGTCCTTGGCGTTGGTGCCCTGCGGGATCCAGGCGAAGCCGTAATCGCCGCCCGGCAGCACGCGGATGCCGCGCTGATGCATCTTGCGCAGCGACTCCACCGCGGTCTCGAACTCGCGCTTGTACTGGATCGCCATCGGCGAATCGGGCGGGATGCCATAGTCGGCCGCATCCTCCGAGGTGCGCTTGAGCCAGGCGATGCCGGGCGCCACGTAATGCTTGTCCTTTGCAGCCTCCAGCATGTCGAGCGCTTCATCGTCGGCATAAGAGGCGTGATAGATGATCTCGATGCCGTGGCGGACGCACATCTTGATCGATTCCGCCGAGCGCGCATGGGCGCAGACGCGCACGCCGCGCAGCTTGGCCTCGCGCACGGCGATCGCGCATTCCTCGTCCGACATCGAGGTGACCTCGGCCGGCATGCCGGCGATCTCCTCGCCGGAGAGGTTGAGCTTGATCAGGTCGACGCCGTAGCGGACGAAGGTGCGCACGGATTTGCGCATCTCTTCCGGCCCGTCGACGATGTCGGCGAAGCTCAGCTCCTTGAACGGCATGTGCCCAAGCGTCATGTCACCCAAGCCGCCGGTCGTGGTGATCTCCTGCGAGTTGGCGAGATAGCGCGGGCCCGGGATCTCCCCCGCATCGATGGCATTGCGGATGACCACGTCGAGCCGCGGCTTGGCCGCCGCCGCCCCCACGCCCATGGTGAAGCCGGCATCGAGCAGCGTCTTGGCCGCGCGCGCGGCGAAGAGCGTGTGCTCCTCCGGCGGCATGAACTGGATGGCTTCGAGGCTCGGCTGGTCGTTCCAGCTCAGATGCAGATGCGCCTCGCACATCCCCGGCATCAGCGTGGCCCCTGCCC
>JARRKQ010000042.1:0-4577 GCA_037387885.1 Alphaproteobacteria bacterium
CAGGACGAGACCGACAAGAGCACGGTTGGCATCGCGACGATCGACGGCAGCCGCCTCACGTCCGGCACGGCCAAGCCCGCCGCCGCCGCGCCAGATACCGAACCTGGGCCGGCGCCTCGCCCCAACCGCGTTCCCCATGCCAAGCCCATCGATGCCGCGACCGGCTTCGAGATCGGCGAGGATTTCGAGCTTTTCGATCAGCGGAACGACGTCTTCAGCCGCGCCAACTGGGACGAGACGGTGCGGACCGAAAAGGCGATCGAGTTCTGGACCGCCTACATCATGCCCAACGCCCGCGCCCGCAAGGCCGACGGCTATTCCCAGCGCGACTATGCGCTGCGCAACGCCGCCTGGCACTTCACCAAGGCCTTCGCGACGCTGAAGTCGGGCGATGAGGGCCGGCACGAGGGCTTCAACGATACCTTCACGCTGCACGGCCCCGGCTGGCCGGAGAAGTGGGCGCTCGACAGCCCCACCGAGACGACGGGCGAGATCAAGAAGGTGGCCAAGCTCTTCGGCGCCGATCTGGTGGGCGTCTGCGAGTACGACGAGCGCTGGGTCTATTCGATGAAGTTCAACCGAATGGACCAGAGCTCGCGTCCGCTCGACGTCGACGAGCGCATGACCCACGTGATCGTCATCGTGACGGCGATGGATCACGACCTGACCGCGACCGTGCCCTCCGCCCTCGCCGCCACGGCCACCGGCATGGGCTACACCAAGGACGCCGTTTCGCTCATGTCGCTGGCCCAGTACATCCGCAATCTGGGCTACGAGGCCCATGCCAGCATGAACGACACGGGCCTCAACATCCCGCTCGCGGTGCAGGCGGGGTTGGGCGAATACGGCCGGCACGGGCTTCTGATCACGAAGAACTTCGGCCCGCGCGTGCGCATCGGCAAGATCTTCACCGACATGCCGCTGGAACCCGACAGGCCCGACTATTTCGGCGTCACCGAGTTCTGCCAGATCTGCAATGCCTGTGCCGCGGGCTGTCCGCCGAAGGCGATCCCCTTCGACGCCCCGACGACCGAAGCGCCCAACCGCTCGAGCTTCTCGACCATCCGCAAATGGACGACCGACGCGGAAAAATGCTTCAAGTTCTGGACGTCGCAGAACACGGAATGCTCGATCTGCATCCGCGTTTGTCCCTATAACCGGACCTTCGAGAGCCGGTTCGACCGGTTCTGGCGCTGGCTCGCCGGAACCAAAGCGCGCAAGCTTGCCCTTTGGCTCGACCGCTTCCGCGAGGCGGGGCGCCGGAACGCCACATCGTGGTGGCGCAGCCATTAGGCGCCAGGCTGTGGTTCAGGTCGGGGGGTAAGCGAATAGATGGATCTCGGTATCACGTGTGAAACCGCCCTCGTGCTTGGGGGCACGCAGGGCTTGGGGCGGGCCTGCGCCGAGGCGTTAGCGGACGCCGGCACGCGCGTCGTGCTCGTTGGGCGCGACGCTCAGAAGGGCAGGGCGGCGGCCAAGGACATCGGCGATAACGCCTTCTATGTGCAGGGCGATCTCTCCGATCCGGCCGACCGGCGGACGCTGTTCGCCGCAGCATGCGAGCCGGCCGGTGCACCGTCGATCCTGGTGACCAATGCCGGGGGCTCGCCGCCCGGGCCGTTCGCGGAGAAGACCCACGACGACTGGCTGAAGGCGCTGGAGCTCAACATGCTCGCGGCGGTCGAGATGTCCCGGCTGGCGCTTCCGGCGATGATCGAGCGCAAGTTCGGGCGCATCATCAACATCACCTCCTTCGTCGTGCGCGAGCCCTATCCGAATATGGCGCTCGCCAACGGCGTGCGGGTGGGGCTCACCGGTGCCATGGCGGCGCTCGCCCGCGAGGTCGCGGACAAGGGCGTGACCGTGAACAACCTGCTGCCGGGCCTGATGGACACGCCGGCGCTGCAACGCGTCTACACGGCGCAATCCGCGAACGAAGGCATTAGCATCGACGAAGCGAAGACGCGTATGGCCGCATCGATCCCGGTCGGCCGGCTCGGCACGGCGGAGGATTTCGGGCCGCTCTGCGCCTTCCTATGCTCGCGCCACGCCGGCTATATCACGGCCCAGAACTTCACCGTCGATGGCGGCCTCGTGCGGGGGCTCTTTTGAGGCATACCTGGATATTGGCCTAGATACTGGCCTAGATACCGGCCGCCGTGACCGTGAGGATCGCCGCGACCTCGTCGGGGCGCGCCACGTTCAGGAAATGCGGGCTGTTGACGGTGCGCAACGTCCAGGCGTCGTCCCCCGCGACACGGTCGGCGAATTGCTTGAAGGGGCTCGGATCGTAGCCGCTGGCACGCACATAGATGCGCTTGCCGACCTGTTTCTCATCACCGGTAAGGGCCACCGGTTCGCTCATCGCAGCCAACGGCTGGTCGACGGAATGTCGATCGAGCCAGGCCGCCTGGCTGGGATTCTCGATGCCCCAGACGCTGGCGGGGATCGGCGGGATGCGCCAGCCCTCGCCGTGCTCGGCAGCCGAGGTCTCGAACTGCGCCCGGCGTTCCGGTGAGACCAGATCGAGCGCCGACTGCCCATTCTCGGGCAGAAACGCGTCCAGATAGACGAGCGCCTTGATCTTGTCGGCGGCCCGCGCGGCGACGCCCGAGATCACCATGCCGCCGTAGGAATGCCCGGCGAGCACGACGTTCTCAAGCTCGTGGCTCTCGATGATGCCGAGGATGTCGGCGATGTGCGTCGAGAGGTTGACGGACGGCGCCATCAGATGCGCGCGGTCGCCGAGCCCGGTCAGCGACGGCGTGAAAACGTCGTGGCCCTGCGTGCGCATACGCTGGGCGACGGTGCGCCAGTTCCAGCCGCCGACCCAGGCGCCGTGGACGAGGAGGAATACGGGCTCGGTCATGGTTTGTCTTTCCTTGTGGTGACGCGCGACGCCAAGACTAATCCCCTAGATCGGTGCATAGGGTGTCATCTTGGTGCCGTCGAAGAAGCGGCCGAGGCGGAAGGCGCTGAGATCGACCCGCGCTTCGCCTTTCATGATCAATTCGGACATCAACAGACCCGCGCCGGGCCCGAGGCCGAAGCCGTGCCCGGAAAAGCCCGTCGCGACGTAATAGCCCTTCGGCCGATCGACTGCGCAGAGCACGGGGATGACGTCGGGCGTGACGTCGATCATGCCGGCCCAGCTTTCCTCCATCTGCAGATCTGCAAAATCTGGCAGCGTCGCGCGCGCCGCCGCAAGCGCCTTGGCGAGCACGCCCGCATCTGGCTCGGGATCGAGCACGCGGCTGCGTTCGAAGGGCGTGACGTCGTCCGGGCCCCAGCGCTTGGGCGTAGCGAGCTGGCGGAAGAACTCGCCCGAGATCCTGATCCGCAGGTCCTTGCGGCTCATCTTGAGCGCGTTGAAGAAGGGGCGGAAGAAGCGGAAGGCGTCGGGCACGATCTCGAAGGTCGAACCGCCGTCGCCGGCGATCGTGTAGCCGCCGTCCTGCCGCCGCCGGAAGGCAAATTCACCGCACCAGGTCGCCGACTCAGTGACCAGCGGGGCGGGTTTGGTGCGCATCACCGAGGAGCGCACGCGAAGCTGCGGCAGGGTGATGCCGAGATTGCGGTTGAAGAGCGACGACCAAGCGCCGGCCGCGCAGAGCACGCTCGAAGCGGCGATGCGGCCATGCTCGGTGACGACACCGGTCACGCGCCCGGCCTCGATATCGAGCGTGCGCACGGCGCAGCCCTCGATGACCCGCCCGCCCAGACGCTCGATCGCCTTGGCGATGGCGGGGACCGCTTTGGCGGGCTCGGCGCGGCCGTCGCTCGGGGTGTGGAGCGCGCCCAGAGTGCGCTCGCCTGAGGCGCCGAGCATCTCGTCGGTTTCTTTGGGGTTCAGCAGGCGCGAATCGAGCTGATAGGGCTTGGCGAAGCCGAGCCATTCCTCGAAGCGCGCCATCTGCGCTTGCGTGGTCGCGACATAGGTGACGCCGGCCTGCTTCCAGCCGATATCGGCTTCGACCTCCTGCTCGAGCGTCGGCCAGATCTTCAGGCTTTCGATGATCGCGGGCAGCTCGCGCGGGTCGCGGCCCTGCTTGCGCACCCAGCCCCAATTGCGCGAGGACTGCTCGCCGGCGATGCGGCCCTTCTCCAGCACCACCACAGGTACGCCTGCCTTGGCGAGGAAATAGGCGGCGGCGCAGCCGGCGATGCCGGCGCCGATGATCGCGACCTCGGTGCGTTCGGGGAAATCGGTTGGGCGCGCGGTTCGGGTGTCGGCCATCGTCGGGTCCCGGGCCTGATCTAATCGCCGTCGAAGATGGCTTCGGGCAGGAGCGCGGAGACGACGAAGTTCGGCACGTCGACGACGTTGCTGATGCGCAGATCGACGGCGACGCTGCAGATCACGTATGCCTGCTCGCGGCTGTAACCGCGCTCCATCAGGAGCTCCATCATGTTGAGCACGGCGTTGCGGCAGGCGAGCGTCAGATCTTCGCCCCGGTTGTCGCCCTCGGCATCGACCGGAATGCCCATGACGCCGAGCAAGCGCTGGGGTACGGCGAAACGCGGATCAGCGAAATAGTCCTCGCGAGTGAAGATCGGCGCTTTGAAGCGGCGGTTCG
>JARRKQ010000042.1:4587-22477 GCA_037387885.1 Alphaproteobacteria bacterium
CCGACTTCGACCGCGGTTACGCAGACCTCGCCGTCGCCTTGGGCGAAATGCGCGTCGCCGGTCGAGAACAGGGCGCCTTCCGTGAAGACCGGCAACGTTAGTTTCACACCGCGGGTCAGTTGCTTGACGTCGAAGTTGCCGCCATTCTCCCGCGGCGGCATGGTGCGCAGGCCGCTGAGCCCGCATTTGCCTCCCGGCACGGCGCCGTCCGGGTCGGGCGGCAGCGCCAGGCCGCCGCGGTCAACCAGCCGCGCCTCGCGCTCGGTCCAGTCTTTCAGCTCCTTTGCCGATGGCGCCACGGCGGAGATGCCCATGAAGGGCGCGCCGGGGATGCGGACACCGGGTATTTGCGCAGAGGTGGCCCAGCCATCCTTGATCTGCCAGTGGACAAGAAACGGCGTCGTCATGATGTCGCGGAGAAACCCGATTCCGGGCCGGATGAGACTGAAGCCGACCGGCTGGGGCTCGATGTCGAGGAATTCGATCTCGAGGCCGTCGCCCGGCGCCGCGCCCTTGATGTAGATGGGGCCGGTAAGCGGGTGGGTTGCGCCCCGATCCACGGTTTCGAAGATCGCTTCTGTGTCGCCGGGGGAAATCTGTCCATCGACGGCATCGCGCGTATGGATGAAAACGTCCTCGCCTTCGCCGACTTCGAGTATCGGCTCGATATCGGGGTGATATCGGTTGTGGCCGAGATGCGGCTCGTCGGCCAATCGCTTGCTGCGGTCGATGTCAATCCGGTGAGCCATGCGTCTGCCCCGCGATCTTCGGTTGCTCGTCGATGTCAAGCTTAGCGTAGCAAGGGCCGGCGCCGAAGACCGCGATGGTCGGCAAACCGGGACCGGGCCATGCGTTCGCTGCGGCGCCTCAGACGTTGCAAGCCCCGGTCTGGCTGGCCATGATCGCCGCGCCCTATGACCAGAAATTGGGCGATGAAAGACGCGGGCGACCGGGGGAGGGGAAGTAGCAAGCCATGCTGACCGGCGACATGCTGCGGCGTTCGGCCGCGCGGTTTCCGACCAAGACCGCGATCATCTGGGGGGAGGAGCGGCTCGCCTACGCCGAGCTCGAGACGCGAGCGAACAAGCTCGCCAACGCGCTCATCGGCCTGGGCCTAAAGAAAGGCGCCAAAGTGGGCATCCTGAGCCGCAACCGGCCCGAATACGGCGTCGCCTTCTTCGGCGTCGCACGCTCGGGCCTCGTGCTGGTCAACGTCTCGGTCCTCTATTCGCCCGAAGAGCTCGCCTTCGTGCTCGACAAGGCCGATGTCGAGGTGCTGCTGTTCGAGGATATCTTCGCCGAAAAGGTCGCGGCCATTGGTGATGCGGCCCCGCAGATCGGCAAGCTGATCGTGATCGGTGGTGCGGCCGAGGGGGCGGAGCCGTTCGCGGGTTTCATCGCCACCGCCTCGTCCGACTTGCCGAACGTCGATATCGACGAGCGCGATCCCTTCTGCATGACCTACACCGGCGGAACCACCGGCCGCCCCAAGGGCGTGCTGGCAAGCCACCGCGCGCGGGCGGTGACGGCGCATACGGTGATGGTGGAGGAAGCGCTCGACGAGCGCGACATCGTCGGCATCGTGACGCCGATGTTCCACGTCGCCGCGCTCAACATCATGTTCCAGCCCGCCATTCTGGCGGGCGCCACGGTGACGCTGCTCTCGCAATGGAGCCCGGAGGGCTTCGCCACGATGGTGCGCGACACGGGCATGACCGCGAACTTCATGGTGCCGACCCAGGCCAACATGGTGATCCAGGATCCGGCCTTCGATCCGGCGAACTATACGACCTGGCGCAAGATGAGCTTCGCCGGCGCGCCGATGCCCGACTGGGTGCAGCGCGAATTCATGGCCAAGCTGCCCGACGTGAAGATGACGCAGATCTACGGGCAATCGGAAATGGGCGTGATCGCAGCACTGCGGTACTGGTACCTGCCGGAGAAATTGGGCGCGGTTGGGCGCGCGCCCTACAACGTCGATACCGCCGTCGTGCGTCCCGATGGCACGCCGGTGGCGCCGGGCGAGATCGGCGAGGTCGTCTCGCGCGGCGACAACCTGATGACCGAATACTACGACGAGCCCGAGCAGACGGCCGGCTTCTTCAAGCTCGGCGATGGCTGGGGCTGGTCGGGCGACCTCGCGACCATCGACGCGGACGGCTTCATCACCCTCGTCGACCGCTCCAAGGAGATGATCATCTCCGGCGGCGAGAACGTCTATCCGAGCGAGATCGAGCGCGCGCTCTACGAGCACGACGCGGTGGGCGAATGCGCCGTCTTCGGCATCCCCGATCCGAAATGGGGCGAGGTGCCTGCCGCCTATGTGGCGCTGAAGGCCGGGGCCTCGGTGAGCGAGGACGATCTGGTGGCGCATTGCGCGGAGCGTCTGGCGCGCTTCAAGCGGCCGCGGCTCGTCAAGTTCGTCGAGGATTTCCCCAAGACACCGATCGGCAAGATCCAGAAGACCCTGTTGAAAGAGCCCTATTGGGAAGAAAGAGAGAAGAAGATATGAGCGACCCCTACGCCAAGTACGAACGCCTCAAGTTCGACCGCCCCGCCGACCGCATCCTGCGCATCACGCTCGATACGCCCGGGAAGTTAAATGCCGTCGACCAGGTCATGCATGACGAACTCGGCCAGGTCTGGCGCGATATCGACCGCGACGACGATGTCGCCTGCGTGATCCTGACCGGCGCGGGCGATGCGTTCTCGGCCGGCGGCGACCTCAAGATGGTCGAAGCGATGACCCAGGATTTCACCACCATGACCCGCGCCTGGAAGGAAGCGCGCGACCTCGTCTACAACGTCATCAACTGCGGCAAGCCGACAGTCTCGGCGATGACAGGGCCGGCAGTGGGTGCGGGGCTCGTGGCGGGCCTCCTCTGCGACGTCTCGATCGTCGGCAAGAAGGCGCGCATCATCGACGGGCACACGCGGCTCGGCGTTGCCGCGGGCGATCATTCAGTGATCATCTGGCCGCTCCTCTGCGGCATGGCGAAGGCGAAGTACTACCTGCTGACCTGCGACCCGCTGTCGGGCGAGGAAGCCGAGCGTATCGGGCTCGTCTCGATGTGCGTGGAGGATGCCGAGCTTCAGGACACCGCGCTCAAGGTCGCCCAGAAGCTCGCCAACGGCGCACCGACCGCGATCCGCTTCACCAAATACGCGCTCAACAACTGGCTGCGCATGATGGGCCCGAACTTCGACGCCTCGCTGGCGCTCGAATTCATGGGCTTCTCAGGGCCCGAGGTGCAGGAAGGCATGGCCTCGCTGCGCGAAAAGCGCAAGCCCGAGTTCCCGAAAGACAGCGTGGTTTAGGGACAGCGCGATTTAGGAGCAGCAGGCGGGATCGCCGCCGCTTGCCGGCGCGAGCTGGACAGGCGGGCAGGGGACGCTGCCGTAGGAGCAAAAGACGCAGCAGTCGCCAGGCTTGGGTTTCAGAACCGCGCCGCAGCCCTGGCAGTCGTAAAAGAACTGGCAGGCGTCGGTCGGCATCGTCTCGGTGGCCTGATGCCCGCATTTCGGGCAGGTGAGCGTCGAGCGGAACTCAACCTTGGGCGGGATCTCCGCCGCCGGCATCATGGTTTGGGCAGGCAGGAATAAGCGTCGCGGAGCGCCGCGTCGAGGCCGATCGCGGCGGGCAGCTTGTTGCGCTCGGGATCCTTCTTGGCCCAGCCGCCGAGCAGCGTGACCGCGGTGCGGACCTCGACCTTGCCGGGCGCGCAGTAAACCCGCGCGGCGCGGCCGAGCCGCGTGAACAGGACCACATGGGTTTCCAGCGAGCCCCGGATATACGCGATGCAGACGAGGTGCCGCGCAATGCGGGTCAACGTGACTTTCTTGCCTTTTCCCGGCGGTGTCCCCTCCACCGTCTTGGTGGCGCCGAGGCTGAAATCGCAGTCCTGAAGAAGCTGACCGACGGTGAGGTCTTCAGCTCGCGTCGTTTGGGCCCCCCCGAGTAATCCCACAATCAACGCCAGACAAGCAGCGTACCGCATGGCACTCCCGTGGAACGTTCTCGACATTGCCAACAATACCACGGTTCTGCGCGCGCGGCGTTGCGATATCGCCACAGATGGTTAATTTCTAGCGCATATCTGAGCTTGCGCGGCGTCGGGGCGGATGCGCCTATCTCTTTGAAAACGGGCCGGTTTTTCGGATACGGCCCTATTCGCGGTGCCGGCGGAAGCGCCGGTGCCGCCGCCAATGCCGTCGGCGGAAATAGGATCGGCGCTCCTCGGCGTTAAGGGTCTCGGCGATCCGGCCGATCAGCGCATGCATAGCGATGTGGGCCCCGTCCGTGCTGGCGCGGAGAGCCGCGAAGGCGCGGTCGAGCGCGGCCCGATCGAGGGTATCGGCGCGGAGCTGGCGGCGGATTTCGCGGCGGGCGCGGCGAACCTCATGGAGCCGCTTGCGCAGATCGGGCCGCGCCTCGCGCCAGATCGTATCGACCTTGTCGCGGCTCTTACCGTCGAGCGCGCGTCGCGCCGACCAATGGGGGAAGGCACGGTCGTACCCACCGCCCCAGCCGCGGCCGTCCTTGTGATAGATCGCCGCGGTCACGATCATGCCGGCCAGAAACAGATTGATGCCGAGCGAGACGATCAGCGTGATGCCGAGCCCTCTCTTGGACAGGCGGATCACTGCTCGTTCTCTATGTCGAAAACGGTGGTCATGGCGAGCTCGCCGATCTCGCTCTCGATCGGCTCGTCGCTGCTGCCAAGCGGGTTCGGCAGCACGACGCCCGCGATGATGCCGAGCAGGACCGCCGCGGCCAGGGCCGATGCCGGTTTCCAGGCGGCCCCAAAGGGCCACAAGGCCTCGATCCAGCTTTCGCGGGGCCGGCTGGCGGCGGCCAGCACCTCGGCCTTGAGCTCGGGCGACGGCTCGATCGTGCTCGCCTGGTTCAACAAACCGTCCAGCGCCCGGGCGTCCTCATAGAGGGCGCGCGCCTTGTCGTCCGCTTCGATCAGCGCCCAGGCGGCCGCGCGCTCGGCTTCGGGCCAGCGCGTGCGGTCGGCGCCGTAAGCGTCGAGCAAAATGCTCAGCCGATCGAGATCGATATGTTCGTTCGCCGCCATCACGGCTCCCCCAAGAGATCGGCGCGCAGATCCTCCAACGCGCCGCGTAATGCCCGTCTGCCCCGGGCCAAAAGCGATTCCAGCGCCTCCACGCTGACATCCATGATCTTTGCCGCTTCGATATTACTGAATTCCTGGAAATGCACGAGGGCCACCGCCAGACGCTGGCGTTCCGGCAGTCCCGCCACTGCCGTGTCGATCACGCGCGACACCTGCTTTTGCTGGAGCATGCCCGAGGGCCCCGGTCCATTGCTCGCCAGCTCCATGCCGTCGATCGGATCGGAGGGCTTGCGGGCCCGGATCCTGTCGATGCAGAGATTGCGCGCGACGCGGTGCAGCCAGGTGCGGACCTTGGCATCGGGCCGCCATTTGGGCGCCGTCTTCCACAGCCGCAGAAAGCATTCCTGGCCGACGTCTTCGGCGTCAGATCGGCTCGCCAGCATGCGGTAGGCGAAGGCCACGATGCCGGGCAGCTCGCGGTCGACCAGGAAACGACACGCGGCGGCGTCACCCGCCGCCACGCGCCGCATCAGCTCGGCATCGGCCGCTCTCGCATCGCTTCCCGCCATGCCCGGAACTATAGCGTGAACCGGGTCACTGGCGGTCAGCAATGCGGTATGGCTGGACACGAGGCCTCCAAGATCAACGGTCCCGGGATGCCTAGTTATCCTGGGGCCAGCCGCCGCCGTGATGCATGCCACGCTGCATGTCATGGTGCATACCATGCTGCATGCCACGGCCTTCCATGCCGCGATGATGGTCGCCGCGACCACCGCCCCAACCGTCGCGGTGGTGCCGGTAACCGCCACGATGCCAGCGGTGCTCGCGGTGACGCCGGCGGGAATTGTTCATGGCCGTCTGTACTTCCTCGCGCGTCACGGCGCCGTCGTCATTGGCGTCGAACCGGCGGAAAAGGCGCGTCCGTGCCTCGACGAACTCTTCCTTGGAAATGAGGCCGTTGCGGTTCAAGTCGAGCCGCGCAAAGCGGAAGGCGACGCGCCGATAGCCACGGCGCTCGGCGACGCGGGTGAACTCTTCCTTGCTGATCGCGCCGTCATGGTCGCGGTCCATGAACCAGAAGGCATGGCGGCCATGACGGTGGCCACGACGCGAGCCCCAGCGGCGGCCGTGACGGTCGCCACGACGGGCGCGCTTGCGCTCACCACGCTTGGCCTTGCGGTTGGCGCGCATTTCGTCGAGGGTGATCTTGCCGTTCTTGTCGGTGTCGAGCGCGGCGAAGCGGGCATTCACACGCTCGCCCATCCGCGCCTTGACGAAGGCGGCCATCTCGATGCTGGTGATGATGCCGTTACCGTCGGTATCGGCCGCCTTGAACTGGGTCTCGCGATACTGCTTGATTTCGGCACGGGTGATCTTGCCGTCCTTGTTGAGGTCGAGCCGCTCGAAGATGCGGTTGATCCGCGCATCCTTTCCGCGGGCGGGGGCTTCGGCCGATGCGGCGACCGGCACCGCGACGGCGGCTGCGGCCAGAACGGCCAGGGTTTTGAGCTTCATCTAGGTGATCTCCTGTCTCATTTCGGTCCCGTCATCGGGCGCCGATCACTGTCCCATGCACTCGGAGGGGTTAACGGCCGAGGTCGCCCGTTCCGTCGCCAATTGGTCAAATGATAGGCAGGCGACGGAACAGACGCGGTAAATTCCCAATATTTCAGCGGATTTCGGGTGGTTTCAGCCTGTTTCCAGGCCGCCGCCATTGATCTGCGCGCTGCAAGCATGGGGGATTACGGTATAGAATACGTAAGCGAGCCGGCCCGGCTCCCCTCGGATGGAAAGCAAAGGCGGGTCTCGATATGCGGCAGACCACGGGCGTTCGGCCGACCCGGCCCGGAAAAGCAGCTCAGAGCAAAGCGGCCAAAACCCCGGTTACCGAGGGGAAAGCACCCGGCAAGGGCCATAACGTCCCCGACCGGCTCTCGCTCGATAACCAACCAACCATCGAAGAAAAGTTCGATGGCGAACTACATCGCGCCTCCGACGGGGCCTGTGGCTTCGAGATCGAGGAGGGCTTCCAGCGCTTCAACGCCTGTAACGACACCTTCGCGCGGGCCCAGTGGGACGAACGGGTGCGCACCGAACGCGGCATCGACTGGTTCAAGAGCATGTTCATGCACGGGATCGGCGTGCGGAAGGCCGAAGGCTATCAGCGCAAGGACTTCGCGATCAGGAATGCGGCCTGGGTCGGCGCCAACCTGCTGATCGAGCGCAACCTGGTGAACGATCGCCATGAGGGCTTCCTCGACGACCTGACGCAATACGCCCCGCCGGCGTCCGAGAAGGAGCCGGTCGAGGACCCGGCAGAGATGGCCAAGGAGCTGAAGCAGGTGGCGGCAATCTTCGGCGCCGACCTGGTCGGCATTACCTCGACGGATCTGCGTTGGCATTACACCAAGCGCTTCGCCAGCAAGACGATGGTGGAGAAGGAAAACGCCGATTGCAGCGAGCTGCCCAACTGCGTCGTCATCGGCACCGAGATGCCGGGCAAGGTGATCCAGACCATGCCCTCGGCCTTAGGCGGCACCGCGGCCGGCTACGGCTATTCCAAGGATGGGCTCACGCTCATGTCGATCGCCCAGTTCATCCGCAACATGGGCTACCAGGCGGTCGCGAGCCTCAACGACACGGCGCAATGCGTGCCCTACGCGATCCAGGCGGGGTTGGGCGAATACGGCCGCCACGGCCTCGTTATCACCAAGGAGTATGGACCGCGTCTGCGCTTCGGCAAGATCTTCACCGACATGCCGCTCGCCCACGATGCGCCGAAGAGCTTCGGGGTCAAGGAATTCTGCGACCTCTGCCGGAAATGCGCCGATGCCTGTCCGCCCAAGGCGATCCCCCACGGCGAGCCCGACGGCGCCATGCACAATCAATCGAATTTCGTCGGCATCAAGAAATGGAATGTCGACGGCGAGAAATGTTTTCAGTTCTGGGCCAAGCAGGGGACCGAGTGCGGCATCTGCATCCGCGTCTGCCCCTACAACAAGCTGCCCGAGACGGCCCTGGGCCGTCTTTACTTTCGGGTTTGGAAGCGTCTGGCAGGCTCACCGCTCCGGCGCTTCGCACTCTGGCTCGACAACGCGCTCGGCTATGGCAAGCGCCTCAAGCCCGAATGGTGGTGGAAGAACCGGCCGGGCTGGTAGAATACGGCTCGGCGAAGGGCCCTCGCGGCCCATGCAGGCGATAAACTTCAGACAACGGGATGAATTGGACGATGGCGCAAGCGAATGGCAACGGCAGCTGGACGGTCTACCTCTCCGGCGAGATTCACAGCGACTGGCGTGAGCAAATCAAAAAGGGCGTGGAGGCGCATCAGCTTCCCGTCGAGCTCGTCTCGCCGGTCACCGACCACGATAGCTCCGACGACTGCGGCGTGGACATTCTGGGCGACGAGGCGAACCCGTTCTGGAAGGACCACAAGGGCGCCAAGGTGAATGCGATCCGCACCCGGACGCTGATCGAGAAATCCGACGTCACCGTGGTGCGTTTCGGCGACAAGTACCGCCAGTGGAACGCCGCCTTCGATGCCGGCTATGCCGCGGCGCTCGGCAAGTCGATCATCGTGCTGCACGATCCGGGGCTAACCCATGCCCTCAAGGAGGTCGATGCGGCGGCGTTGGCCGTCGCCGAGACGCCCGACCAGGTCGTGCGCATCCTCAACTACACGATCAACGGCACGCTCTAGGTCTACAGGCCCGGCGGGGAGGGCGGCGCGATGCAGACGATGTACGATCTGGTCCGCATCCAGGCCGATCGCACGCCCGACGCGCTCGCCCTCGTCGATGACCGCAGCGAGCGCAGCCTCACCTACCAGGCGCTGATCGAGGAGATCGACGCGATTGCGGCCGGTTTCGCCGCGCGCGGGGTGGGCAAGGGCACCATGGTCGCGACCTGCCTGCCCAATCTCTACGAACATTGCCTGGCCGTGCTGGCGCTGCAGCGCCTTGCGGCAGTTCCGGCGCTGATCAATGCACGCCTCAAGCCGGAGGAGGTCGCGCGGCTGATCGAGGCGGGCGGCCTTGCCGGCGCGGTGGTGATGCCCGACCCGGCCCTGGTCGGCGCGGTTGCGGGCGCGCTGCGGAAGGACGCGCTGTTGCTTGCCGTCGGCGGGTCGGTGGCTGGCGCCGAAGATTTTGCGGAGTGCCGGGGCGCGGCCGCCGATCTGCCGCCCATACCGCGGCCCGACCCGGAAGATCCCTGCATGATCTTCTACACCTCCGGCACGACGGGACTGCCCAAGGGCGTCGTGCTGGCGCACCGCACCAGCGAGCACCGCATCGTCTGGCTCTCCACCCAGGCGGGCCTGCGCTACGGGCCGCACAATAAGGCGCTCGGCTTCATGCCGCTTGCCCATGCCATCGGCTTCTACGGCATGTTCCTGGTGACCATCGCCTTCGGCGGCACCTATTATGTCATGTCGGCTTTCGATCCGACCGTCGCGGTCGACCTGATCGAAAAGCACGGCATCACCTATCTCTTCGCCGCCCCCACGCTCTACTACGCCATGGTCAATGCGCCGAACTATGCGCCGGCGCGAATGAGCTCGCTTGAGCTCGTGCTCTATGGCGGGGCCATCATCGACCCCAAGCTGGTCGATCACATGGCGGGCGAATGGGAGAACGCCACGGTGCGGCACATCTACGGCACCACGGAAACCATGTGCTCCGGCCACAACCCCGATCCCGTCGGCGACACGGCGGCGCTCAAGCCCGGCTACTATACGGCGGTGCGCTACATCCGGCAGGGCGGCAGCCCCGACGATCTGATCGGCCCGGGCGAGGAGGGCGAGCTGATCGTCGAGGCGACCGGCGATACGATCTTCAGCGAGTATCTGAACCGCCCCGATGCGACGGCGGAGAAAATCCGGGATGGCTGGTACTACACCGGCGACGTGATCGTTGTCGACGAGCGTGGCTACTTCACCCTGCGCGGGCGCGTCGACGACATGATCAAGACCGGCGGCGAGAACGTGCATCCCGAAGAGGTCGAAGCGGTGCTGCGCGATCACGCGAACGTCGCCGATTGCTCGGTCATCGGACTGACGGACACCAAATGGGGCCAGGTAATCGTCGGCTGCATCGTCGCAAACGGCAAGGCGGATGCCGCTGCGCTCGACGCTCATTGCAAAACAAGCACGCTTGCCGCTTTCAAGCGTCCGCGCGCTTACGTCTTCGTCGAGGAGATCCCGCGCAATCCGGGCAACGGCAACGTGCTGCGGCGTATCCTGCGCGAACAGGCCGGTGCGATGCGCGAGCGCGGCGAGGGTTACCTGACCGTCGCCGCCTAGCGTCGGAGATGACGGACTGACGGTACCTGACGGTACCCTTTCGGCAATTGGAATTTGGCAGGATCTTGTGATCCGACCTCGATATTGCTTAGCGAATACTCAACGTCCACCGATTGGCCACGGTCCTCGCCCTGGAACTTCATCCGCACCAACAGACCTTCTTCGGTGACCCAGAAAAGTACTTTCACGTTGTGATCATCGAACCGGTACTGTGTGACTTTATGGCCTTCGTATTGCTCTGTCCCGACTTCGCGGATGTTGCTCGCGAACCGGACGACCAAGCTGTTCAACTGCGCGGTTGCGCGCTTGCGGCCTTGATGGTTGACCCGAACGAATTGATGCAGCTCCGGCAGGATGAAGTAGGTCCGATCCTCCTTCCAGCGGTGGAGCTCGACGATAGACACACCCTCGATATTGTACTCGGACCGGGTAAATCCCGGAATATGCCAAGTCGTGCCATCGATCATCTCGTTGTTGATCTGAAGCGAGACCTCGGCCTTGTAGGCAACGCCCGGATCGAGGTTGACGATGTCGGTGTCGATCTGGCCTCGGATCAGGAAGAATGCGAGCGCCCCGACGGCGCACAGAATAATACTGGAGAATCCCCGGGTCATATCGGCCGCCTCGTCTGTTCCGGCATGCGGTGGTCGCTGATTGCGGCGTGCATACACGCATTGGTGGTTTCTCGGCACGGTACAAGCCATGGCTTACCGGGCCCTTAACGACCTCATTTGGTCAGGACTCCTGGGGATTTAGGGAGTAATCGGCGATGCGCGCTTGTTGCACAGGCGCGCCTTCAATACGCTGCCCAATTAGCGCCGTCCAAAGGGATTTCGACCCCCATGCCCGATCTTGACGCCCTTCTGCGCGATCTCGCCGTCGCCAACCGCATCCTTGCCCGCGAGGACGTCGTCGACGCCTTCGGGCATGTGAGCATCCGCCATCCCGAACGCCCGGATCGTTACTTCCTGTCGCGCTCGCGCAGCCCGGGCCTGGTGACGCGCGCGGATCTGGTGGAATTTACGCTCGATGGCGACGCGGTCGATGCGGACGAGCAACGCTCCTTCTATATCGAGCGGCCGATCCATGGCGGCGTCTACGAGGCGCGGCCCGACGTTCACGCCGTCATCCACAACCACGCCTATGCCGTGATCCCCTTCACGGTGACGCCGACGCCGCTCCGCCCCATCCTTCATGTCGCCGGCGGCATGGGCGGCTCGATCCCGGTCTGGGACATCCGCGCCAATTTCGGCGACACGAACCTGCTGGTCACGACGATGGATCAGGGCCGCGATCTTGCAGCGACCTTGGACAAGGCGTCGGTTGCGCTGATGCGGGGGCATGGCTGCGTCGTTGCCGCGGGTGGGCTCAAACAGGCGGTCTCGACGGCGATCTATCTGCAGGTGAACGCCTCGCTGCTGCTCGATGCGCTGAAGCTCGGCGACGTCACATACCTTTCGCCCGGTGAGGTCGAGGCCTGCGCGGCGATGACGGCGCTGCCCGTCGCGGTCGAGCGGACTTGGGAATACTGGGCAGCGCGCGCGGATCTCGAGGGGATCTGAACCCGTTCCGGCGGGTTAGCGCGCGGTGCCGAGCGCGTTCTGCTTCACCTGCGCGCGCAGCCAGGCATGGCCGGGATCGGTCTGATGGCGCTCGTGCCAGATCTGGCCGATCGGCGCCGGCGCGATCTTGAACGGCAGATCGACGATCGTGAGCCCGGCGGTGGGCGCCAGCCGTTCGGCGAGGCTGCGCGGGGCGGTGTGTATGAGATCGCTGCTGGCGACGATGAAGAGTGCGGCGATGAAATCGGGCGTTCGCAGCGCGATCCGCCGCTTTTCGTCGAGCGCGGTCAGCGCCGCGTCGATGTCGCCGGAAAGCACGCCGCCCGCATCGGTCGCGCAGTGCGGATAGGCGCAATAATCCTTGAGCGTCAGCCCACCTTTCAAAGCCGGATGGCCTTCACGGACCGCGCACACATAAGGCTCTTCGAGCAGGAGCTGGACCAGATGGCCCGCCCGCGCCATGGACGGCGGGCGTCCGATCAGGAGATCCGCATCGCCATTGGCCAATTGATCGAGGCTGTCGGTCTCGAGCCGCTCGATATCGATATCGATGCCGGGCGCCTGATCGCGGATCGCGCCGACGAGATCGGGCAGCAGCACGAAGCCGCAGTGATCGTTGGTGAGGATGCGGTACTGGACGCGCGCGGTCTTGGGATCGAAGAGGCCGGGCTCCAGGAGCGCCCGTGATTCCTGCAGCACCCGGCGGACCGGTGCGATCAGGTCCTGCGCCCGCGAGGTCGGCACATAGCCGTTCTGGCCGCGCACCAGCAGTTGATCGCCGAAGGATTTCCGCAACCGGCCAAGCGCGCGGCTCATAGCAGGCTGGCTCAGACCCAGCCGCGCGGCGGCTTTGCTGACGTTGCGTTCCTCGAGAAGAGCGTCGAGCGCGACCAGCAGGTTTAGGTCGAAGCGCCGAACTTCGGGTTCCTGCATCATCACCGTTAAGTAGCATTCAAGTCGAACGCATGGCCAGCACGTATCAGCGTATGCTGCGCGGAAATGCTCGTATTGACCGGTTAGGCGAGGCCCATGCGCGCGAGGATCGCCATGCGCAGAGGATCGTCCGCCTGGATCATGTCGAAAAGCGGGCGATAGTGATCGGCGCCCGGAAAGTCGATCCGCTCGACCGGACAGCCGGCCGCCTTCGCGCAGTCTTCGTAGAGCCGCGACTGGCGCATCCATTCCGCCGATTCCGCGAGCCCGACCGCGACGATCAACGGGACAGGCGCGCGCGGCGGATTGTTCAGCGGGCTGTATGGCGTCACATCGTCGGGCGTGATCCCGATCTCCTCGTTGACGGCGGCGCGGACCACCGGGTCGAGATCGTAGATGCCGGCCACCACAGCAGCGCCGGTGACCGCGTCAAACGGCACCGAGCCGGTGTCGTCGGCGAGCGCCATCGCAACGAGATGTGCGCCGGCTGAATGACCCAGCAGGAAGAGCCGCGATGGGTCGCCGCCATGGTCGCGGATATTTGCGGCGATCCAAGCGATCGCCGTGCGCGTCTGGGCGACGACGGTGCCGATCGGAACGGTCGGACAGAGATCGTAATTGACCACGGCGACACAGACACCGGCATCCACGAAGGGCTCCGCCATGTAGTTGTTCTCGCGCGCCGAGCCGGTGCGCCAGTAACCGCCGTGGAAATATATGAGCACCGGGGCATCGGGGGCGTCGGCGGGGAAGACGTCGATGAATTCCCGCTCGCGCTCCCCATAGACGAGACCGAGGACGTGCGGCCGCCGCGCCCGCAACGCGTCGCTCAGCGCCGCGCGTCGGGACGGAACGCTGTCGGGATCCTCCGCCGTCAGCCGCGGGTTGAACTGGCGGTCGAACTCCGCCTGGTCGTACTCGTTGCCGCGATATTCGGTCATAAGGGTAAGCTCATCGCCAATCGTCGATCGCAAAGATGCCGGGGTAATTATAGAGGTCGCCTGCCGGCCGCATCATCGCGATGCAGTTGATGATGCTTCGGAAGCCCGCCGCTTTCATCATCGCATAAGCCTCCGTCCGCGCCGTATTCGTGCCGGCGATCAGCATCTCGGCGCCGCGTGCCGCCGCACGGGCCTCGCAGGCGCTCAGAAGCGCGCCGAAGCGTTCCGCCGCCTCCGCGCCGGGCGGCACGCAGGCGAATTTGACGTAATACTGCCCCGCGCTCGCCTCCGTGCCGGGCCCGTGATGGCAGATGGCGAAACCATTGGCGCCGGGCGTGGCGCCCTCGACGACCACGAACTCGCCAATCTTCTCGCCCGCCACCGAAGCGATCTCCGCGCCGAGATCGAGGCCCGGGAAGACGGCGTCGCTCGCCACGCGCGCGCCCTGGGTCAGATGCGTGACGGCGATCGTGTCGTGCGCCGGGATCACCGTGCAGCCCTCGAGCCCGGTGTCCTTGCCCGGTGCCTTCGCCATCACCGTGGTGATGCGCTGCATGGCGAAGCCGAAGGACTCGTAGAGCCGTACATGGGTTGGGCTTTGCACATGCGTGATGAGCGCCATGTGCTCCAGGCCCGCCGCGTCGGCGCATTCGACCAGCTTTTCCATGAGCCGCCGTGCATGGCCCTTGCCCCAGTCCTCGGGAAAGATCGTCACCGGCCCGACAATGGCGACGCTGCCCCAGCGCATCATGATCGCAACGCCGGCGAGCCGGTCGTCCTCGGTCACGGCGAAGCAGGCCTCGCGCCAGGCACGGAAGCGCGGCCCGATCGTATCGGCGCCGGGGCGGAAGACATCGGGCTCAGGCAGGCCAAGGAAGGTCGAGAAGGCCGCTTTGTTGCAGCGCTGCGCCTCGGCGACGTCACCCTCTTCGAGGGCGCGCACCGAGATATTCGTGGACGAACTCACCCCGCGGCGCGGACGGCGACGTCCATCTCGCCGATGACCTCGAAGCGGCAGTGGAGCACGTCGCCCGGCGCGACGGGGCCCACGCCTTCGCACGTCCCCGTCATGATGATGTCGCCCGGATGGAGCGTGTAGAACTCCGACGCCCAGGCGATCTGCCGCCGCGTGTCGAGGATCATGTGGCGGGTGTTGGAATCCTGGCGCGTCTCGCCGCCGATGGTGAGCGTGAAGTCGAGGTCGTCGGGGTCGGCGATCTCGTCGGCGGTGACCAGCCAGGGCCCGAGGATGGCGTAGCTGTCGCAGGATTTCCTCAGGCTGCGGTCCTCGGGGCCGCGGATCGACATGTCGAGCGCGATCGCATAGCCCGCGACATAGTCGAGCGCGTCGGCTTCGGACACGTTCGCCGCGGTCTTGCCGAGGACGACGCCGAGCTCGAGCTCGTGGTCGGTGCGCCGGTCGGGGACGCGCACGGCGATGCCGTCGCCGGGTCCGACGAGGGAGCTGTTCGCCTTGAGGAACAACCCCTGGTCCGTGACCTTGCCCTGGAAGCGCTCGGTGATGATCTCGGGGTCGAGCTCGGCCTCCTCGACATGCTTGAGATAATTGGCCGGCGTGCCCATGACCTTGGTCGGGTTGTTGACCGGGCTGTGGAACGTGACGTCTGCGACCGGCATACCGTCGGTCTTGTCCGCCGCCGCCTCGAGCTGCGGGCGCAGCTCGTCGAGCTTGGCTCTCAGCGGATCGCCGGGCGGGTAGGGGTAGGTGATCGAAAGCGCGGACAGCACATCGGTGACGTCATGCACGCGGTCGCCACGCACGACGCCCAGGCGATTTTCATCGAACCAGGCCAGTTTCATAAGGTCGAAGTATAGGGTTTCCGCCGGCTTGCGCTATGCGCTTAACCCCATACCTCCTTTGCAACATCGACAAGCAGACCGAGCTTGGCTTTTTCCACGTCGACGTCGACGGGGTTGCCGGCGACGGTGCTGGCGAAGCCGCATTGCGGGCTGATCGAGAGGTCCTCAAGGGGCACGTATTGCGCCGCTTCCTTGATCCGCTCCTTCAGACGCGCAGCGTCTTCGAGCGTCGCCAGCTTGGAGCTCACGATGCCGAGCACGACCTTCTTGCCCTTGGGCACGTGCTTGAGCGGCGCAAAGGTGCCGGCGCGGTCGGTATCGTATTCGAGGAAGAACGCGTCGACATCGACCTCGCCGAAGACCTTCTCGGCGATGTCGTCGTAGCCGCCGGTGGTGAGCCAGCGTCCCTTGAAGTTGCCGCGGCACATATGCATGCCCGCGACCATGCCTTCGGGACGGCCGCCACACGCGTCGTTCATCGCCTTGATGTAGAGGTCGATCACGTCTTCGGGGTCGTAGCCGAGCTCGGCGGTGCGCTCGCGGATGTTCGGGTTGCCAAGCATGATGAGCGGCACCTCGTCGAGCTGCACGTAGCGGCAGCCGAGGTCGTAGAGGTCGGAGATCTCCTGGGCAAAGATGGCGCAGAGATCGTCCATGAACGCCGCGTCGCTCTCGTAGGGCGAGCTCTCCACGGTGCGATGAAGCCCGTAGAAATGGAGCGTCGACGGCGAGGGCATGGTGATCTTCGGCGTCGCGTGGGCAACCGACTTCAGATACTTGAACTCCTCGGTCGAGATCGGCTTGGCCTTGCACAGTTTCGCCGTGCACATGGCGGCCGTGAACGGCACTTCGTTGCCTTCGGCGTCGGAGAATTTGAAGACCGCCTCGCCGACCTCGAGCCCGTCGATCGCATCGACCCAGTGGCCCCAGTAAGAGGCGCGGCGGAACTCCCCGTCGGTGACCAGCTCCAGTCCAAGCGATTCCTGGAGCGCCACGACCTCCTTGATCGCGTTGTCCTGGACCTTGTGGAACTGGTCCTCCGGCAGTTCGCCCTTGTTGAAGGCGCGGAACGCCTGGGTCAGCTCCTTGGGGCGGAGAAGGCTGCCGACATGCTCGGCGCGATAGGGCGGCTGGCCGCTCGCGGTCATGGCTCGATCCTTTTGAATTGGAATTCGGTTCCGCCCGTTGGCGGCGGCGCAATTTATCAATAGGTCTATAGAATAACAAGCGTAAGCCGGTTCTCGACCTAATGTCCGTCGCGGTGGGGGAGGAGCAACGCCCAGAGCATCCGGTTCACCGGGGCGTCCAATCCGGCCGCAGTCGAAAGACGGTCGACCGCGCCGGAGAGCCAATCGAT
The DNA here is from genome assembly GCA_037387885.1 of Alphaproteobacteria bacterium. GTDB lineage: Bacteria > Pseudomonadota > Alphaproteobacteria > JAPULJ01 > JAPULJ01 > DATKZM01. The sequence continues at coordinate 21,585 of JARRKQ010000042.1, forward strand.
CTCCAACGGCCGGCCCTTCTCCAGATCGATTGCGGTCGAGGCGCGCATCATCGGCGGCATTTGCTGCACGGTCGCCCAGGTGTCGTCGAGGATCGTCTCTGGGAGGTCGATGCCGCGCGCCTTTCCGAGCGTGGCGGTCTCGGCGACGGCGGCGCGGAAGACCTCGCTCAGCGCGTCGTTGCCGACGATATCGCCCATCGTGCAGCGCGCGGCCGAGGTGATGCCGGAAACCGCCGCAAACAGGACGAACTTCTTCCACAGCTCGCGGTCGATATCCCTGGTCGGCGGGGCGTTCGATCCGGCCGCGTTGATTGCGTCGCGCAGCGCCTCCACGCGCGGGCTGGTCGCGCTGTCGCACTCGGCGAAAACGAAGGTGTTGAAGTCGCCGGTCTGCTTGATGACGCCGGGTTCCGTGATCGTGGTGGAGATGTAGGCCACGCCGTTGCCGACATTCGTAGGAGGCAGGATCGCCGCCAGCCTATCGGCGGCCTCGACGCCGTTCAGGAAGGGCACGACGACGGTCTCGGGGCCCAGCATTGGCCGGCACGCTTCGGCGGCGGAATCGAGATTGTTCGCCTTGATGCCGAAAATGATCGCATCGACGGGGCCGACCTCGGCGGGGTCGTCGGTTGCTTTCCAGGGGGTCACCGTCACCGTGCCGTCGAAGGCTTCCAGCGTGAGGCCGTTCTGCCTGATCGCGGCAAGATGCTCGCCGCGCGCAATCGTCGCCACCTCATGGCCGGCGTTCGCGAGGCGCACGGCGAGAAAGCCGCCAATGCCGCCGGTCGCCATGGTCGCAATCTTCATGTCGCAATCTTCATCGGGTTGAGCCTTTCCGGAGAGTCGCTTCGTATGTCCGTCTTTGGGGACGTAGCCCCTTTGGGGACGTAACC
>JARRKQ010000043.1:0-30678 GCA_037387885.1 Alphaproteobacteria bacterium
GTTGGCGGCGACGAAGTTCGGCCCCACCGTCGCGGCCAGGCGGAAATAGAGCAGCATCGCCAGACCCGAGGCGAAGACGCCCAGCATGGTGATGCCGAAGATCGATATCGCCGTCGGCTTGAGGGCGAGCGGTGTCTCGACGATGAAGGCGAAGATGATGATCATCACCGACGAGCAGCTCATCGAGGCGCCGGTGGCCACGAGCGCCGGCACGTCGCGGATGCGTCGGGCGATCACCAGAGAGATCGAGAAGCAGAGCGCCGCACCCACGATCATCAGCTGACCCCAGAACTGCGCGCCCAGGCCGCCGAGCGAGGCGGGACCGAGCAGCAACACGATGCCGGCGAAGCCCAGCAGCACGCCGATCAGCTTGCGCACGTTGATCTTGTCGTCGGTGAAGGCATGGGCGAGCGGCAAAGTAAGCAGCGGCACCGTGGAGATGAGGATCGCGGCGAGCCCGCTGTCGATGGCAACCTGGCCGGTACTGATGAGCGAGAAGGGCAGCACGTTGCCGAAGAGGCCGAGCAGGAAGAAATGCCGCCATCGCCGCAGGTCACGCGGGAAGCGATGCCCGACGATGCGGGCGGCGACGACGAGAATGAGCGCGCCCAACACGATACGCGACGCCGTCAACGTGATCGGCGTGAGCGAGCGCAGCCCCAGCGCGACGAACAGAAACGACGAGCCCCAGATGAGCGCCAGGGTCAGCAGCGCGGCGTAGTCCGCCGGTCGCGCGGCATGCGGCGTGCTCATGGGGTTCGCCATGCCCGACCTACCGGCACTGCGCCAGGGCGTGCTTAAGCGCGGTTGCGACCTCGTCGCGCTCCTCCGAGCTCAGAAACTCGCCGACCACGAATTCGCGGCCGTGGCTCCGCAGCGTCAATCGGCTGGTCCGGCCGGCGCGTTCCTCGAGCTCGACGCGCAGCCAATAGGGCTGGAACGACCAGCGCCGGCTCCTGCCCGTCGGCGCCACGCGCTCGACGGTGAGCTCGCGCGGCGTCAGGCGAATGATCTCGCAGACGCGGCCGCTGCGGTAGGAGGCCTTGAAGGCCCAGTAGATCAGCGCGACGTCGAGGCCGAAGAAGCCGACGATCGGCCAGGCGCCGATGAGAAAGAAGGCGAGACCCGCGCAAAAGCTGACCGCAGCGATCGCGGCCATCAGGATCGTGAAGCCGCGCGGGCTGAGGCTGCGGTGCGGGTAGAGCGCGAGGTCGAGCAGCATAGGTTCGTCTTGGCGCTCGCCGTCGGCCGCGGGGTCGTCGTGGTCGTTCGTCGTCATACCGGCGATCTTACGTCCTGCGCCCCGCCGCAGAAAGCGATGCGCGCGCATCGGTGGTGTGCGTACAACTTTGATGGGCGACCGCCACCATGAGGCTCATCCTGAGGCGGCCGCAAAGCGGCCCTCGAAGGACGAGCATTAATGGGATTGCGGCAGATCATGCCAAGCCCTTCGCGACGGGCGGAGGGGGCGCTAGAGTGCGGGCCCATGAAGAAGGCCGATATCGAAGAGTTCTTCCGCCGCCTGGAGGCGGCCGACCCCGACCCGCGCGGCGAGCTCCACTACATCAATCCCTTCACGCTGCTCGTCGCCGTGGTGTTGTCGGCGCAGGCGACCGATGTCGGCGTCAACAAGGCGACGGGACCGCTGTTCGAGGTCGCGGACACACCGGAGAAGATGCTGGCGCTCGGCGAGGCCAAGCTGCGCGACTACATCAAGACGATCGGCCTCTTCAACGCCAAGGCCAAGAACGTGATCGGGCTGTCGGAAATCCTGGTGCGCGAGCATGGCAGCGTCGTGCCGCCCGACCGCGAGGCCTTGGAGAAGCTGCCCGGCGTGGGACGCAAGACGGCAAATGTTGTGCTCAACATCGCCTTCGGCCAGCCGACGATTGCGGTCGACACGCATATCTTCCGGGTCGGCAACCGCACCGGCCTCGCCCCCGGCAAGACGCCGCTCGCCGTGGAACAGAAACTGCTGAAGGTCGTACCGGAGCGTTACCGCCTGCACGCGCATCACTGGCTCATCCTGCACGGCCGCTACGTCTGCAAGGCGCGCAAGCCCGACTGCCCGGCCTGCCTCGTCGCCGATCTCTGCGCCTTCAAGGCGAAGACGATGGTGTGAGACCGGCGGCGGCGTAAACGGTTTTCGGACTTTGCAGCGGCGCGCGTCACCTTATGCTGCCGTTTCTTTGCGACGGCGCCTCAAGCTTCGCGCCAACCAACGTCGAGCGCGAAAGAATCCCCACAGAACCAGCCAGACGAGCACAGGCACGCCGAACACCACCGCCAACATCCCCTCTTCCAAGAGAGGGCTGCGGGCCAATTGGGGGTCGCGTTGGATAGGGAGGTAAAGCAGCCAGGCCAGCGTCCAGAGGAAAGAGCACACGGCCCACACAGTGAAAACCAGACGCTTTGAGATCCTTGGGGTCCGCACGATCATCCCCCTGACAGCATTTGCAGCAATATCAGGATGGCATAGGCGGGGCTCATCAGAGCATGGCCCGGCGATTACAAATGCGTAATCTTGGGCGCCGGTCTGAGGGGAAGGGAAAAGGAACCACAGAGGCACAGAGACACAGAGGTTCCTTACCGTGTCAGCCGCCATGCGTCATTCCCGCGCAGGCGGGAATCCATCACAACCGAGGTGTGGATCCCCGCTCCTGAGCGTGTCGAAGGGCGCGGGGATGACAAGGTGGAGAGGACAGAGTTCGTTCTCTGTGTCTCTATGGTGAGACCGGCGGGCGGGTTTGAAACCCACCCCTACAAATAGGGTTGGAACGAAATCCCGCCTAGCTGCGCGCGCGGTTGGTCAGCGCGTCGGACATGCAGGCGCGCTCGGACAGGCCCGTGCCGCCGCGGCGGCGGAGCTCGGCATGCTTCACCCGGAAGCCGCCGCCGCCCTCCTTGTAGAGGAAGACGTCGAGCAGGCAGGACGAACCGCGATACTGCCAGACCTGGGCCGGCCCATCGGTGCGCCGGAAGGCCGGCGCGCCGAGCTCGCTGCGGATCTCGCCCTCGGACTTGCCGACGAGGTGGCGCGCCGCGCCGGCGACGGTGCTCGCGGTGGAGCTGGTCGAGGGGGTGCGGCTGGCCAGCTCGCTCCCCGACTTGCCGCCCGAACCCGAGCTGGCGCTCGAGCCGGCGAGGCCGCCCGAGGCTGCCCCGCCGCCATCGGAGACGCAGGCGCCGAGCGCCAAAGGGGCCGCGAGGACGAGGACGATGGGGAGGGTTCTGATCTGCATGCTGCTTCCTTTTCTCAAGCGTAAGCGTCTCATGCGCCTTGATAAATCTTATATCGCCGGTTGGGGCCGCTGGCGAAGATCCTCGAAAACGTGGGTCATGAAGGCCGTCGCGAGCACCGGGCTCAGGAGATTGAGGAACGGCACCGACATGATCACCGCGATCACGAAGCCCGCGACGAAGGTGCTGCCGCCATTGGCCTTGCGGAAGGCCTTGGCATCCTTCGGCGTCAGCCGCCGCATCGCCACCATCTCCATATACTCGCGGCCGACCAGATAGCCGTTGACCAGCCAGGAGACGACGAAGCCCAGGCCCAGCAGGAGCGCCATCAGCAGATAGGCCGGCATCGCCACTATGTTTATCAGCAGTATGATCAACGTGAACTTAACGAGCTCGGGCAGGATCTCGGTGACGAAGGGCTGGTTGCGCGGCGCCGGCAGGGCGGGGTAGTGCCGCACCTCGACCGCACGGCTCACCGTCTCCAGGAACATCGAGGAGATGAGCGTGATGAAGGTCGGCAGCAGGAACCAGGCCACGACCACGGCGCCGAACCAGCCCAAGGTGCGCAGCACCCAGTTCGCCCAGCTCCACGGCCAGGTCTCGAAGAAAGTCGTGCTGTTGATGAAATAGACCGCGCCCCAGACCAGCACAATCATGACCACGAGGGCGATGCCGAGGCTCATGAAGAGGACGCCCATGATCTTCGGGTCGCCAAGCTGGCCAAAGGCCTTGCCGAGATGCTTGAACAAAGAGGGGGGTGCTCCGTCGTCGATATCGTCGGGCGCGCGGGAGACGCGCGGAAGGCAGGTATAGGCGCATATATATAGGCGGCAGACTCGACCGCAATGGCTCGCGCGCTTCGGAGTATGGAATGCTCCGCCGTTGCCTGGCCCCGCTCGATAGCTATACTCGCGCGCGCCGCGGGACCATCCCCCGCAAAATCAATCACATGACGCCGTAACCCGAGGAGAGCCCTCCCCCATGTCCGACAAACCCGCCACTCTCGACGTCGTCGGCATCGGCAATGCCATCGTCGACGTGCTCGCCCATGCCGACGACCGCTTCCTGGAGGACCAGGGCCTCGCCAAGGGGGCGATGACGCTGATCGACGCGACCGAGGCCGAGACGCTCTACACGGCGATGGGGCCGGGCATCGAGGTCTCCGGCGGCTCGGCGGCCAACACCATGGCCGGGATCGCCAGCCTCGGCGGCAAGGGCGCCTTCTTCGGCAAGGTGCGCGACGACCAGCTGGGCCAGGTCTTCCGCCACGACATCCGGGCGATCGGCGTGCAGTTCGAGACCGCGCCCGCGAGCGACGGGCCGTCGACCGCGCGCTGCCTCATCTTCGTGACGCCGGACGCGCAGCGCACGATGCAGACCTATCTCGGCGCCTCGGTCGAGCTGGGGCCCGACGAGATCGAGGAGGACACGGTGGCGGCGGCGCAGATCACCTATCTCGAAGGCTATCTGTGGGACCCGCCCGAAGCGAAGGCCGCCTTCATAAAAGCGGCCGAGGTCGCGCATGCAGCCGGACGCAAGGTGGCGCTCTCGCTTTCAGACGGCTTCTGCGTCGACCGGCACCGGGCGGAGTTCCGCGACCTGGTCGACGGGCATATCGACGTACTGTTCGCCAACGAGGACGAGATCCTGTCGCTCTACGACGTGCCCGATTTCGACGCCGCGCTGCAGGAGGTGCGCGGCAAATGCGACATCGCCTGCTTGACGCGGAGCGAGAAGGGCTCGGTGCTGGTGCAGGGCGACGAGGTGCATATCGTCGATGCGGTGCCGGTGGAGCACGTGGTCGACACGACGGGGGCGGGCGATCTCTATGCCGCGGGCGTGCTCTTCGGGCTCGCCAACGGCTACGAGCTCGCGACGGCGGGGCGCATCGGCGCCATTTGCGCCGGCGAGGTGATCAGCCATATGGGCGCGCGCCCCGAAGTGTCGCTCGACAAGCTGGTGAAGGATGCGCTTGGGTAGGGGCGACGGCAGGGCTGGTGACTACTCGACGTTAGCCCCCAATTAAATTGCGTTCGTGTAAGATCGGGCCGCGCACTCGCCCGATCGAACACGTTTATGGCCACCGCCGAGAAATCCGAAAGACCGACCTGGCTGCAAACGCTGGCCGCGTTCAAGGAACGTCCGGTCATCACCATGCTGATCCTCGGCTACCCTGCCGGAGTGCCGCTGATGATGGTGCTGGCGACGTCGGGCTTCTGGCTGCGCGAGATCGGAGTCAGCAGGACATCTATCGGCTTCCTGATCTGGGCGAGCTTTCCGTGGGCGCTCAAGATCTTCTGGGCCCCGCTGGTCGACCGCATGCCGCTGCCGGTGTTGACACGGTGGCTCGGTCGGCGCCGGAGCTACATTCTGCTGGCTCAGTTCGGCATCGCCGGCGGGCTCATCGGCATCGCCTCGCTCAACCCGCAGGCGGTGTTCGATTCCGGCGGCAATGCCACCAGCACCGCCGCACGCATCGCCGGCCTGACCGCAGAAGGGGCCGGCGTCTTGCCGCTGCTCGGCGGCCTGATGAATGTGGCCCCCACGCCGCCGCCCAGCGACGTCGTGGTTACGATGGCGCTTCTGCTGTTGCTGGTATCGTTTTCGTCCGCGACTCAAGATATCGCGCTCGATGCCTTTCGGATCGAGTCGGCGCCGTCGAAGCTGCAAGGCGTGATGGCAGCGGCGTACCAGTACGGCTATCGGATCGCGATCCTGGTGGCCGGCGCGGGCGCGCTCTTCCTCGCCGCCGCCTTCGACTGGGCTACGGCGTATCTCTTGATGGGGCTCTCGATGGTGGTCGGCATGGCGACGATCCTGATCGTCCGCGAGCCGCCACATCCGGTAACTTCGGCGACCATGGAACTCGAGGCCGCGCTGGCCGCACGGGTCGCAAGCGCCGGCCGCGGTGTCGGCGGCGGTTTCGCCAAGATCGCCAGTTGGTTCTCGCTCGCCGTCGTGGCGCCGTTCGTCGAGTTCTTCAAGCGGAACGGCTGGATGGCGTTGGTGATCTTTCTGCTGATCGGCTCGTTCCGGCTCTCCGACCTTACGCTGGGGGCGATGGCGAACCCGTTTTACGTCGACATCGGGTTTTCCAAGCTCGAAGTGGCGAGTGTGGCAAAGATCTTCGGCGTGGTCATGACGATCATCGGCGTTGCCGTCGGCGCGGCCTTCATCGTGCGCTACGGCATCATGCCCATGCTGCTGATCTCGGCGCTGCTGCTGACGGTGACGAACCTGCTGTTCGCGGCGATGGCCGTCGTCGGCAGCGAAATCTGGATGCTGACGATCACGATCAGCGCCGACAACCTGGCGGCGGGGATCTCGGGCTCGGTCTTCATCGCCTATCTCTCGTCGCTGACCAACCGCGCCTACACGGCGACGCAATACGCGCTCTTCACCTCGGTCATGAGCCTGTTCGGCAAGTTCGTTGCCGGCTGGTCCGGCGTGGTGGTCGATGCGGTCGGCTGGGTCACCTTCTTCATCTATGCCTCCGCGCTCGGCATTCCCTCGATCCTGCTGATTCTCTTCATCATGATGCGCGGCAAAGAGGGCACGCCCGACTATCACTTGGGCGCCGAACCGGACGAGGGAGCAGCGCTGGCAGCGAAGCCGGCCGAATAGGCGGCTTGACCTCGCCCATGCGGGCTTCCACTGTGGCGGCAGCAATCCCCGCCCCCACGAAAGCCCCGCATTCATGAGCGAGCCGCCGATCACCCTCGCCGATATCGAGGCGACACGCGATGCGGTCGCGCCCTGGGTGATCGAGACGCCCGTCGTCCGCTGGGGCGGGCGCGAGATGGCGGCGCGGCTTGGCGAAGGCACGGAAGTCTGGCTCAAGCTCGAGCTGATGCAGGTCGCGGGCTCGTTCAAGCCACGCGGCAGCCTGAACAACCTCCTCGGCTTCGACAAGGCGGCGCTGAAGCGCGGGGTCACCGCGGTTTCGGCGGGCAATCATGCGATCGCCGTCGCCTTCGCCGCGCGCGAGCTCGGCTCGACCGCCAAGGTGGTGATGCCCTCAACGGCGAACCCTTACCGCGTCGCGCGCTGCCGCGAGCTCGGCGCCGAGGTCGTGCTGATGGACGATGTCGGCAAGGCCTTCGACGAGGTGAAACGCATCGAGACGGAGGAGGGCAAGACCTTCGTCCACCCCTTCGAGGGCCGCGCGACGATCCTCGGCACCGCGACGGTGGGGCTGGAGCTGATGCGGCAGCTGCCGGATCTCGATGCGGTCGTGGTTCCGGTGGGCGGCGGCGGGCTCATCTCCGGCATCGCGCGCGCGGTCGCGCTGATCAATCCCGATTGCCGCGTCTACGGGGTCGAGCCCGAGGGCGCGCCGACCCTGAGCAAGAGCCTCGCGGCGGGCGAGCCGCAATCGATCGACGCGGTGCGCACCATCGCGGATTCGCTGGGCGCGCCGCACGCAGCACCCATGTCGTTCGGCCTGATCCAGGACCATGTCGAGGAGATCGTGCTGGTCGACGACGACGCGCTGCGGGCGGCGCTGGCGCTGCTCTTCACCGAGCGCAAGCTGGCGGCCGAGCCGGCAAGCGCGGCCTCGACCGCGGCGCTCTTAGGGCCGCTCAAGGAGAAGCTCGCGGGCCAGCGCGTGGGCCTCGTGGTCTCCGGCGCCAATATCGATCTCGACAACTTCGCGACCTATGTGCGCGCGGGGCTCGAGGCAACGGCCAGCTGACGAAAGGACGCCTGATGGCCGCGGCTGACGACGACGTCCCCGATATCCCCGAGCAAGGGGACGGCGAAGGCCGCGCGGCAAGTTGGCAACGCATGGCGGCGTTCCTCTGCTTCGGCATGGCAGTGGGGGCGCCCGCGGCGCAGAGCCTGAGCGCGATCCGCTTTCTGCCCGGCGAGCGGACGGTGGAAACGATGCTGGTGCTGCCGGTCTCCGTCATCGGGCTGGTGGCGCTTGCGCGCATCGTCACCGCGCCCTTCATCGACGCGCTCGGCCGGCGGCGACGCTGGACGGCGATCCTCGTCGGGCTGCTGCTCGTCCTGATGATGCCGATCCTGGCGCTGGCGCCGGTAAGCAACCCCCTCGGCGCGCCGGTCGGACCGCTCGACCTCGTGCTGATGCTGGCGGCGATGCTGGTGGCCGGCGCCGTGCTCGCGACGGTGGACGGGTTGCGCTCGGTGGTGGCGCCCGAACGCGCCCAGGGCGGCCTGGCCGCGGCGCAATATCTCGGCACGATCATCCCCGCCGCCCTCCTGCCGGTCTTCCTGCGCGCGCCCGACAGCTTTACCGTCAGCGTCTTCCTGTGCGTCTTCATTCTCGCCGCGTGGCTGGGACTGTGGCTGCTGCCAGGGCGCGAGCCGGCGTCGACGACGCTCTTTCAGCGGCCCGAGCTCGCGGGGTTCCTCGATGCCGAGCAGAACCTCTCGCGCGGCGGCAAGGCGGTAACTGCTTGGCTTTACGGCGTTTTCGTCTGCCCCATCGCCGATTTCTTCCGGCGCCTGGGCGGGCTTGCCTGGGCGATCCTCGCGGTGCTGCTGGTCGGCGACCTGGCGACGCATATCGATACGAGCCATCTCCTGCGGGTCAACGCCGAGCTTTTGACCTCGGCGCATGTGACCCGCATCGGCACGATCCGCAGCATCGCGCAGTTCGGCGGCGCGGTCGTGGCGGCGTGGCTGGTCTGGCGGATGGGGGCGGCGCGCGGGCTTGCGGCGACCTTCGTGCTGGCGGGCGCGGCGGCGCTCTCCGGGCTCGGCGCGAGCACGGCCGCACCCTCGATCTCCTGGTTCATGATCGCGCTCACGATCGGCGCCGTGGCGCAGGGTGCGATCCTGATCGGCTTCACCGCTTTCATCGCGCGGGTCGTCGCGCCCACCTATGCCGCATGGCAGTTCACGCTGCTGTGGCTCGCCGGATTGCCGACCGACCTCATCGTCGAGCTGCGCAATGCGAGCAACGCGCGGATCGGTTTCAGCGGGACCTACATTGTTTTCCTCGTTCTGCTCGCCGTCACGATCCTGCTGACCGTGTGGGTGGCGCGACGACTCGACGCTCAGGACAGCCGAGAATGATCACCACGCACGGTTGACGGATACCCCGCGCCGGGCGATATCGGGGGACGCCGCCGCAAGACATTTGCTACGCACCGGAGCCAAACGATGCGCATAGGCTGCCCCAAGGAGATCAAGACGCTGGAGCATCGGGTGGGGCTCGTGCCCTTCGCGGTGCGCGAGCTGACCCATCACGGCCACGAGGTGGTGATCGAGCGCGGCGCCGGGGCGGGCATCGGCATCCTCGACGAAGTCTATGCCGCGGCGGGCGCGCGCATCGCACCGACCGCCGAGGACGTCTTCAAGGACGCCGAGCTGATCATCAAGGTGAAGGAGCCGCTGGAGCCCGAACGCCCGCGGCTGCGCGAGGGCCAGACGCTGTTCACCTATCTCCATCTCGCCGCCGACAAGACCCAGACGGAGGAGCTCGTCGCCTCCGGCGCCACCGCGATCGCTTACGAGACGGTGACCGACCAGGAGGGCGGGCTGCCGCTGCTGGCGCCGATGAGCGAGGTGGCCGGGCGCATGTCGGTCCAGGTCGGCGCGCATTTCCTGGAGAAGGAGAACGGCGGCGCCGGCGTGCTGCTGGGCGGCGTGCCCGGCGTGCTGCCCGCGCGCATCGCGGTCATTGGCGGCGGGGTCGCCGGCACCAGCGCGGCGCGCATGGCGATGGGCACCGAGGCGAACGTCATCGTGCTGGAAAAGTCGCTCGCCAAGCTGAGCCAGCTCGACCTTCATTTCGGCGGTCAGCTCCGCACACTCTACTCGACCGTGGAGGCGGCGGAGACGACGGTCGCCGACGCCGACCTAGTGGTTTGCGCGGTGCTCCTCCCTGGCGGGATTGCGCCGAAGGTGGTAACCCGCGAGATGGTGCGCTCGATGCGGCCGGGCTCGGTGATCGTCGACATCTCGATCGATCAGGGCGGCTGCTGCGAGACCAGCCGGCCGACCGACCACGCCAACCCGACCTACGTCGAGGAGGGCGTCATTCATTACTGCGTGACCAACATGCCGGGCGCGGTGCCGCGCACCTCGGCCTTCGCGCTCAACAATGCGACGTTGCCCTTCGTGCTGGCGCTCGCCGACGACGGCGTGAAGGGCGCGCTCGCCGACAATCCACACTTCATGGCGGGCCTCAACATCCATCGCGGCAAGGTGACGTATGAGCGCGTCGCCCGCGATCTCGATCTCGACTACACACCGGCCGAGGAGGCCTTGGCGGCGTGACGCGCCGGCCGACGGACGAGGCAAACCATGGACGTCACCAAGATCAGCGTCGGCGACAACCAACCCTGGGACGTCCACGTCATTATCGAGATTCCGATGGGCGGCTTGCCGATCAAATACGAGCTCGACAAGGACAGCGGCGCGCTGTTCGTGAACCGGTTTCTGCACACCTCGATGCAGTACCCGGCGAATTACGGCTTCATCCCGCATACGCTGTCGGATGACGGCGATCCGATCGACGTGCTGGTGGCGGGCCAGGTGCCGGTGGTGGTCGGCGCGGTCATCCGCTCGCGGCCGATCGGCGTGCTGATCATGGAAGACGAGGCGGGGGTCGACGAAAAGATCCTCGCCGTGCCGGTCGACGATCTGCATCCCTATTACACGGACATCACCTCGTGGCGGCAGCTGCCGCAGGTCTATTGCGACCAGATCACGCATTTCTTTTCGCATTACAAGGACCTAGAGAAAGACAAATGGGTCGAGGTCAAGCGCTGGGGCGAAGCCGAGGAGGCCACCCGCATGATCATGGAGGCAGTCGACCGCGCCAAGCCGGGCGCGAAGACGAAAGGAAGCAAGTGATGGGTGAGGCAACCATCGAGGTCCAGCAGGGCGACATCACCAAGCTGGAGGTCGATGCGATCGTGAACGCGGCGAACGAGACGCTGCTGGGCGGCGGCGGGGTCGACGGTGCGATCCACAATCGGGCCGGCCCCGGGCTCATGCGCGAATGCCAGACGCTGGGCGGCTGTCCCACCGGCTCGGCGAAGATCACCGGTGGCTACAAGCTGAAGGCCAAACATGTGATCCACGCGGTCGGCCCGTTCTGGCGCGGCGGCAATGCGCGCGAGGCGGAGCTTTTGGCAAGTTGTTACCAGGCTTCCGTGGCGCTGGCGCAGGAGAACGGCTGCGCCTCGATTGCCTTTCCGGCGATCTCGACCGGGATTTATGGCTATCCCAAGGAGGAAGCGGCCGAGATCGCGGTGCGGAGCGTGAAGGCCGCGCTCGCGAACGCGCCGGGGATCAGCCACGTCACCTTCTGCGCCTTCGACGGCGAGACGGCGGATATCTATCGACGGCTGCTTGGAATGTGAGTCCCTTCTCCCGCAAGCGGGAGAGGGCAGACAGGCAGCGTCATTTTGTCCCTCGCGTCTATGAGCGGTCATAGGCACGGACTAGATTGAGGGCACGCCCTCTCCCACGAGCCCGATCGCATGACCACGCGCAACCTCGACGCCATCTTCCATCCCGCCACGGTGGCGCTGATCGGCGCGAGCCCGGAGACCGGCAGCCTCGGCCGCGTGGTGCTCGGCAACCTGCTGCGCGGCGGCTTCAAGGGGCGGGTCTGGCCGGTCAATCCGAAATACGACGAGATCATGCGCACGCGCTGCTACCGCTCAGTGGCCGAGCTGCCACGCCCGCCCGATCTCGGGGTCATCGTCACCCCGCCGCGCATCGTGCCGGGGATGGTGAAGGAGCTGGGCGACGCGGGCGCGCGGGGCGCGGTCGTCATCACCGCCGGCTTCGGCGAGGACGGGCAGAAAGCCGGCAAGGCGCTCGAACGCGACATGCTGAAGGCCGCGCAGCCGCATCTCCTGCGCATCGTCGGGCCAAACTGCCTCGGGGTGATGGTGCCGGGGATCGGGCTCAATGCGGGCTTCGCGCATATGGCGCCCGAGCCGGGCAAGCTCGCCTTCCTGTCGCAGTCGGGGGCGATCGTGACCGGCGTGCTCGACTGGGCGGCCGAGCGCGACATCGGCTTCTCGCACATGGTCTCGATGGGGGCGATGGCCGATGTCGACTTCGGCGACCTGCTCGATCATTTCGGGCGCGACGCCGATGTGAGCGCGATCCTCATCTACATGGAGACGGTGACGCATGCGCGGAAGTTCATGTCGGCGGCGCGCGCGGCGGCGCGCACCAAGCCCGTCGTCGTCATCAAGTCGGGCCGCCATGCGGCCGGCGCCAAGGCCGCGAGCTCGCATACCGGCGCGATGGCGGGGGCCGATGCGGTCTTCGAGGCAGCGTTCCGGCGCGCCGGCATATTGCGGGTCAAGACGCTCGACGAGCTCTTCGATGCGGTCGAGACGCTTTCCAAATGCAAGGCGCCGGCGGGCGAACGGCTCGCCATTCTCTCCAATGGCGGCGGCTTCGGGGTGCTTGCCGCGGACGGGCTGATCGATGCGGGCGGCACCATGGCGGTTCTGCCCAAGAAGACCATTGAGGCTCTGAACGCGGTGCTGCCGCCGACCTGGTCGCACGGCAACCCGGTCGACATCATAGGCGACGCGCCGGGCGCGCGTTACGCGGCGGCGCTCGAAATCCTGCTGGAGGACGACTCATCCGACGCGGTGCTGGTGCTCAACTGCCCGACGGGCGTGGCGAGCTCGGAGGACGCGGCGCGCGCCGTGGCGGAGGGCGTGGCGCTGGGCGCAGGAAAGAAGCTCGTGCTGACGAGCTGGGTCGGCGGCGCGGCGGCCGAAAGCGGGCGGCGCGTCTTCGCCGCAACCGACGTGCCGAGCTACAACACACCGGGCGATGCGACGCGCGGTTTCATGCACCTGGTTCATCACCGCCAGGCTCAGGCGGCGCTGATCGAAACCCCGCCCTCGCTGCCGCAGGAGTTCAGCCCCGACCTCGCCGCCGCGCGGGCGCCCATCGATGCCGCGCTCGCCGAGAAGCGCGAATGGCTGAGCGAGGTCGAGGCCAAGGCGCTGCTCGCCGCCTACGACGTGCCGGTAGTCGCGACCGAGATCGCCGCCGATGCCGACGAAGCGGTCGCGGCAGCGCAGCGGATCGGCGAGCCGGTCGCGCTCAAGATCCTCTCGCACGACATCACGCACAAATCGGATGTCGGCGGCGTCGTCCTCGGCGTCGACGGGCCGGACGACGTGCGCGCCGAGACCGAGGCCATGTTCGCGCGTGTCCGCGCCGCCCTGCCCGAGGCGACGATCGAGGGCGTCACCGTGCAGCAGATGATCCTGCGCCCGCGCGCGCATGAGCTGATCCTGGGCCTGGCCGAGGATCCGCTCTTCGGACCGGTCGTCTTGTTCGGCGCCGGCGGGGTCGCGGTCGAGGTGCTCGACGACAAGGCGCTCGCCCTGCCGCCGCTCAACATGAAGCTCGCCATGGATGCGATCGAGCAGACGCGCATCTACAAGCAGCTCGTCGGTTATCGTGATCGACCCCGCGCGGATCTGGAGACGGTGGCGCTCACCCTGGTCAAGGTCTCGCGCATGGCGGCGGACTTTGCCGAAATCGCCGAGCTCGACATCAACCCGCTGTTCGCCGACGAGACGGGCGCCATCGCCCTCGATGCGCGGGTGCGCGTGCGTAAGGCCAAGCGCGGCGAGACGCCCGAGGACCGGCTCGCCATCCGGCCCTATCCGGTGGCGCTCGAGGAGAAGGTCGAGATCGCCGGCATGAAACTGCTGCTGCGGCCGGTCCGCCCCGAGGACGAGCCGATGTTCCACGACGCCTTCAAGCGGCTGTCGCCCCAGGCGATCCGCCTCCGTTTCTTCGCGCCGCTCAAGGTGATGTCGCACCAGATGGCGGCGCATTTCAGCCAGATCGACTACGACCGCGAGATGGCGTTCGTGCTCGTCGAGCCCAAGCCGGCGGGCAAGGCGCGCGGCTACGGGGTCGCGCGCATCCTCTCCGAGCCCGACAAGGCGCGGGCGGAGTTCGCCGTCACCGTCACCAGCGACATGGCGGGCAAGGGGCTCGGCGCGCTGCTGATGAACCGCCTCATCGACTACGCGCGCGACTATGGGATCGGCGAGATCTATGGCGACGTGCTGGCAGAGAACACGGCGATGCTGGGCCTCGCCCGCTCGCTCGGCTTTCATATCGAACGCACGCCCGACGAGCCCGAGGTCCTGCGCGTCCGCCTGCCGCTGAAGACGGCGGGCAAGCGAGCGAAGGGCTGAATGACCGGGCCGGTCGAGCCGAAGAATCCCTACTTCGACGATATCCGCCCGGAACGCCGGCCGGCGCTCAAACGCTCGCTCGGCTTCTGGCCGCTCACGCTCTACGGGCTCGGCACCATCATCGGCGCGGGGATCTATGTGCTAGTGGGCGAGGTGGCGGGCCGGGCCGGCATGGGTGCGCCGATCGCTTTCGTCGCCGCCGGCATCGTCGCCGGGCTGACCGGGCTCTCCTACGCCGAGCTGGTGGCGCGCCACCCCGAGGCGGCGGGCGAGACCGCCTATGTGCAGGAAGCCTTTCATTCCAAGGCGTTGGCGCGGCTCGCCGGGGTGGCGCTGATCTTCGTCGCTATCATCGCCGCGGCATCGATCGCCAAGGGGGCGGCGGGCTATCTGGAGCAATATGTGCCGCTGTCGCGCTGGGCCGGCGGAGCGATCATCGTCGCGATCTTCACCGCGATCGCCGCGCTGGGGGTGACCGAGAGCGTGCGCATCGCCGTCGTCATGACGCTGATCGAGATCGGCGGGCTGGTCCTGATCCTGGTCCTGGCCGCACCGGCGCTCGAGGCCTTGCCGGCGCGGGCGGGCGAATTGATCCCGCGCGATTTCGGCGCCTGGGCGGGCGTCTTCGCCGGCATGTTCGTCGCCTTCTTCGCCTTCATCGGCTTCGACTCGCTCGCCAACATGGCCGAGGAGACGGAAGAGGTCGGCCGCGTCCTGCCGCGCGCCATCCTTGCCGCGGTCGCATTATCGTCGCTGATCTACGGCCTGGTCGCCCTGGTCGCGGTGTTCGCGCTGTCGCCGGCCGACCTCTCCGCGCATGACGCGCCGCTGGTCGCGGTGCTGGAGACAACCGGCTTCGCCTGGAGCCGGCATTTCGCCGCGATCGCGCTGATCGCCACGGCCAACGGCGTGATGGTCGAGATCGTGCTCGTCTCCCGGCTCGCCTACGGGATGGCACGGCGCGATCTGTTGCCGCACTGGTTCTCGGCCGTGAACGCGCGCACCCGCACGCCGCTTCGCGCGACGCTGATCGGCGGCGCGGTGATCCTGGCGCTGGTGGTCGCGGTGCCGTTCAGCGCGCTCGTCGCCGCGACCAGCACGGTCACGCTCTGCGTCTTCGCGCTGGTCAACCTCAGCCTGGTGCGTCTCCAGATGAAGGATCGGCGCCCGGACCTGGCGATCCGCGCACCCCGCTGGGCCCCGCCGCTGGGCGCGCTGACCTGCCTCGGGCTGATCGCGGCGCAGATTGCAGACTAAACATCGATTGAGCCGCATCCGCACCCGATTGCCGGTAGCCGGGCGGCGGGCGTTCGGTTACAAAGCCATGACAGATTTGTGACGCGCCCGCGCCGGCGCCCGGAACCGCAGCGCCCCCATGACGTCCGATACCGACGCGCTCAACGGACCGACAGCCAACAGGGGCAATGTCCCCAAATCCGGCGCACCCGACTCGGCGGACAAGCAGCCAGAAAACTCAAAGCCGCTCAAGTCCCTCGACAAGGACCTGAAGCGGATCGGCCGCCTGCAGCAGGCGAGCCTGGAGCAGGCGCATCGCCTGACCGGGCTCGGCCTCGGCCTGCTTTTCCTCGTCCTGGTCTGGGCCTTCGTCGAGATCTATACCGGCCACATTGCCGGCAGCGGCTTCGTCATTGTCGCGGCGGTGATCGGCGGCTACATGGCGCTCAACATCGGCGCCAACGACGTCGCCAACAATGTGGGGCCGGCGGTCGGCTCGCGCGCGCTCACCATGTTGGGGGCGCTGCTGATCGCCGCCATCTTCGAAAGCGCCGGCGCGCTGGTCGCGGGCGGCGACGTGGTGAAAACCGTCTCCAAGGGGATCATCGATCCGGCGGCGATCGGCGATGCGCGCACCTTCGTCTGGGCGATGACGGCGGCGCTGCTGGCCGCCGCCTTGTGGATCAACCTCGCGACCTATGTCGGCGCACCGGTCTCGACGACCCATTCGATCGTCGGTGCGGTGATGGGGGCCGGCATCACCGCGGCAGGGGTGGGCGCGGTCAACTGGCCGACCATGGGCGCGATC
This sequence comes from Alphaproteobacteria bacterium, assembly GCA_037387885.1. Lineage (GTDB taxonomy): Bacteria > Pseudomonadota > Alphaproteobacteria > JAPULJ01 > JAPULJ01 > DATKZM01. The sequence goes on from JARRKQ010000043.1 coordinate 16,462, forward strand.
GCGGCCTCCTGGGTGATCTCGCCGGTGCTCGGCGGGGTGATCGCGGCGGCCTTCCTTGCCTTCATCAAGTTCATGATCCTGTTCCGCGAGGACAAGCTGGGAGCGGCCAAGCGCTGGGTGCCGCTGCTGGTCGGGCTGATGGCCGGCATCTTCTCGATGTATCTGGTGACCAAGGGACTGAAGAAGATCTGGAAGCCCGACATCTCCTGGGTCGGCTTGTTCGGGCTGGCCGTCTTCGCTGTCACCTATGCGGTGGTGCGCCCGATGGTCGCCAAGCGCGCGCTGACCCTGGAGAACCGGCGGAAAGCGGTGAGCTCGCTCTTCGTCATTCCGCTGATCTGCTCGGCGGCGCTGCTCTCGTTCGCCCACGGCGCCAACGACGTCGCCAACGCGGTGGGTCCGCTCGCCGCCATCGTGCACACGACGACCACGGGCGGCATCGCCACGCAGGTCGATATCCCGATCTGGGTGCTGCTGGTGGGCGGGCTCGGGATCTCCGCGGGGCTCTTCCTCTTCGGGCCCAAGCTGATCCGCACCGTGGGCGAGAAGATTACCAAGCTCGATCCGCTGCGGGCGTTCTGCGTCGCGCTGTCCGCCGCGATCACGGTGATCGTCGCCTCGGGGCTGGGGCTGCCGGTGAGCTCGACGCATATTGCCGTGGGCGGCGTGTTCGGCGTCGGCTTCTTCCGCGAACTTCACGTCAACTGGCTGCGCGATGCGCTGGAGCGGCGCAAGGCGCGGCGCCTGAACGGCGGGGTCATCGATCCGAACGACCCCAAGGCGGAGAAGAAGGCCAAGAAGGCGCGGCGCAAGAAGCTCGTGCGGCGGCGCCATCTCGTCACCATCGTCGCGGCCTGGCTCGTCACCGTGCCGGCGGCCGCGATCCTCTCCGCGCTCATCTTCCTCGCCCTGCAGGCCTTCGTCTAGACGGCCTCCATCCAAAGCGACCGGCGATCTCACAATCGCGCGCGCCCGACTGACAGGCCGGGCGGGCGGTGCTACAACGCTCGCCTTCGGCAGCGGAGAAGTCTCGATGACGGCGGACCATCCCGGGCAGGCAGAGATCGCAACCAGCGACGCGCTCGATTTGCGCGCGTCCACCGGCTTTCTGTGGCTCGTCTATCTGAACGCCTTCGTCTCGGGCGCCGTGATCATGGCCTTCGAGATGCTCGGCAGCCGCTACCTCAATCCCTATTTCGGCAGCGGCATCTATACCTGGGCGGCGCTGATCGCGACGGTGCTGATCGCGCTCATGGTCGGCTACTTCCTGGGCGGCTGGCTCGCCGACCGCTGGCCGACCCACAAGCTGCTGGCCGGGTTGATCATCGCCTCGGCGGTTTATCTGGCTTTCGTGATCATCGATCGTCACGTTCCCGACCGTGGCGGCGCACATCATGGGTCAGCTCATGAAGTATCTCGGGTCTTTTGGCTGATCCCGACGCTCGGCTCGCGCAGCATCACCTATCTGCTCGCCGGCGTGGCGCTGCTCTCCGGGCTCTCCTTCCTGATGGCGGTGCCGGCGATCGCGGGCAGCCTGCGGCGGGCGGCGACGGCGCTCGGCGGTCTGGTGCTGGCACCTGCCGCGGCGCTCGTCGCCTTCGGCGCCCCTCCCGCGCAGGCCCAGCAGGGCGGCATCTTCGAGCGCTACGATAGCGGCACCGACGACGTCCGCTTGATCGAGCAGGTCGAGACCTCGTACAACAACATCTACATCACCCAGCGCGGCGACTTCATCACCATGTCGTTCCGGGTGCGCCGGCGCGACGAGACCGAATCGGTGATCAACCTGCTCGATCTGGGCGAGCTGCCCTTGCCCTACACGCGGGCGATGACCGTGGCGCTCGCCTATGCCGACAATCTCGACAAGATGCTGATGATCGGCCTCGGCGGCGGCACCACCTCGCGCTATGTCGCCCGGCATGTGAAGGACATCGACGTGACCGTGGTCGAGCTCGACCGCGGCGTGATCAAGATGACCAAGAAGCACTTCAAGCTGAAGGAAGGCCCGCGCTACCACATCATCGAGCGCGACGGCCGCGTCCATCTGATGCGGAACCGCAAGGCGCGGTACGACATCATCATGGTCGACGCCTTCCGCGGTGGCTACGTGCCCTTTCATCTGCTGACCCGCGAGTTCTACGAGCTGCTGAAGAAGCGCCTAACCCCCGGCGGCGTCGCGGTGTTCAACGTGCATGGCGGCACGCAGCTGTTCGAGTCGACGATGAAGACGCTCACCGCCGTCTTCGGCCATGTCGAGACGGTGCCGGCGGCAGGCGCCTACATCACCGTGGTGCGGAACGGCCCGCCGCTTTCGGTCTACGAGGCGACGAAGCGCGCCGAGGCGCGGCAGGCCAAGTACAAGTTCCGCTACGATCTCAGGATCTTGCTGCAGGGTCGGCGCAAGGTCGCCATCGGCCCCCGCGCCCGCATCCTCACCGACGACTTCGCGCCGGTAAACCTCTACGAGAGCATCAAGAAGTCGAACGTGAAGAAGTAGGGAGCGGGTTTCAAACCCGCCCCTACAAATAGAGACCAGCTACTCCACGATCGCATCGTGCGCTGCCAGCGCCGCCGCGTTCACCAGGTCGTTGACGCCGGCGCTCATGTTGACGATCTGCACCGGCTTTTCGAGACCCTGCAGGATCGGGCCGATCACCGAGCCACCGCCGAGCTTCAGCATCAGTTTGGCGGCGATGTTGGCGCTGTTGAGCTCAGGCATGATGAGCACGTTCGCTGGGCCCGAGAGCCGCGCGAAGGGATAGAGATCGAGCAGCGAGGGATCGAGCGCGGTGTCGGCGGAGATCTCGCCCTCGTATTCGAAATCGGGGCTGCGCGAATCGAGCATCGAGACGGCCTCGCGGATGCGGTCGGTCTTCTCGCTCATCGGATTGCCGAAGTTGGAAAAGGCGAGGAAGGCGACGCGCGGCTCCTGGCCGAACTGGCGCGCCTTCTCCGCCGCCTGAATGGCGATGTCGGCGAGCACCACCGATGACGGCTCCTCGTGCACAGTCGTATCGGCGATGAAGACGGTGCGGCCGCGCGTGACGACGATGTGCATGCCGAAGACGCGCTCGCCGATCTGGTTGTCGATGGCGCGGCGCACTTCCTCGTAGGTGACGGCGAAGCGCCGGGTGAGGCCGGAGACCATGGCGTCGGCATCGCCGGTCGCCACCCTGCAGGCGGCGAAAAGATTGCGGACATTGTTCACCATGCGCTGGGCGTCGCGGAAGAGCGCGCCCTTGCGCTGCAGGCGCTCGTAGATGAAGTCGGTGTATTTCTGGTTCTGATCCGACAGCCGCGCGTTGATGATCTCGATATCCTCGGTGCCCTGGAGGCCGGCGGCCGCCACCGTCTCGGCGATGCGCTCCTCGCGGCCGAGCAGGATCGGAATACCGTAGCCTGAATCGCGAAACGCAAGCGCGGCGCGGATGATCGGCTCCTCCTCGCCCTCGGCGAAGACGACGCGGGCGGCGCGGCTGCGCACCCGGTCGACGATCGCCTGCATGGCCGAGGCCGTCGGATCGAGGCGCGCGGTGAGCTCCTTCACATAGCTCTCTTCGTCGACGATCGGGCGGCGGGCGACGCCACTTTCCATCGCCGCCTTGGCCACCGCTACGGGCACCGCGACGACCAGGCGCGGATCGAAGGGCACGGGGATGATGTATTCCGGGCCGTAGCGCAGGCGCTCGCCGGCATAAGCCTCGCCGACCTCGTCGGGCACGTCCTCGCGGGCGAGCTTGGCGAGCGCCTCGGCGGCGGCGATCTTCATGTCATCGTTGATGGCCGAAGCACGCACATCGAGGGCGCCGCGGAAGATGTAGGGGAAGCCCAGTACGTTGTTGACCTGATTGGGATAATCGGACCGGCCGGTGGCGATGATTGCATCCGAACGCACCGCCTTCACGTCGTCGGGATCGATCTCGGGATCGGGATTGGCCAACGCGAAGATGATCGGCTTCTTCGCCATCGAGGCAACCATCGCCTGGGTGATGGCGCCCTTGGCCGAGAGGCCGACGACGATGTCCGCGCCCTTCATCGCCTCCTCCAGCGTGCGCAACTTGGTCTTGACCGCGTGCGCCGACTTCCACTGGTTCATGCCGTCCTCGCGGCCCTGAAAGATCACGCCGCGCGTGTCGCACATGACGACGTGATCGTGCGGCATGCCCATCGCCTTGAAGAGCTCGACGCAGGCCACGGCCGAGGCGCCGGCGCCATTCACCACCATCTTGGCGGTCTTCAAGTCGCGGCCGGTGAGCTCGAGCGCGTTGATGAGGCCGGCCGAGGAGATGATCGCGGTGCCGTGCTGGTCGTCGTGGAAGACCGGAATGTCGAGCGCTTCGCGCAGGCGCTGCTCGATGATGAAGCAGTCGGGCGCCTTGATGTCCTCGAGATTGATGCCGCCAAAGGAGGCGCCGAGGAAGCGCACGCAGTTGACGAACTCGTCGACGTCTTCGGTCGTCACCTCGATATCGATCGAATCGACATCGGCGAAGCGCTTGAAGAGCACCGCCTTGCCCTCCATCACCGGCTTGGCGGCGAGCGCGCCCAGGTTGCCGAGACCGAGGATCGCCGTGCCGTTGGAGATCACGGCAACGAGATTGCCCTTGGCCGTGTAGTCGTAGGCAAGGGACGGGTCCTCGGCGATGCGCTTCACGGGTGCGGCCACGCCCGGCGAATAGGCGAGCGCCAGATCGCGCTGGGTGGTGAGCGGCTTGGTGGCGACGACCTCGATCTTCCCCGGCCGGCCCGAGGAATGCATGAGCAGGGCTTCTTGGTCGGTTACGTGTGCGGAGACGTCGGCCATGGCGCGCGCTTTCGGGTGATAGGGAACGCTTTGAAGGGATCACCCCGATCAAACGGCGAAACGCCTTGGCGCGCAAGGGGTTCGGGGCGAATTTGCCGGACGGAATTTGGCAGGGCGACAAATCGCCCATGCAAACGATCGTGACCGATGACGAGCGACTCCCGCCCGTGTTAATGTGCGGGGCGTCGATGAACGAGACCTCCAGACCCAATACCGGCCCGCCCGACGAGGCCCGCGCCACCCCGATGATGGCGCAGTATCTCGAGGTCAAGCGCGCCCATCCCGACGCGCTCTTGTTCTACCGGATGGGCGATTTCTACGAGCTTTTCTTCGAGGATGCGGTGGCCGCCTCGGCCGCGCTCGACATTGCGCTTACCAAGCGCGGCAAGCACGAGGGCGAGGACATCCCGATGTGCGGCGTGCCGGTGCATGCCGCCGACAGCTACCTCGCGCGGCTCATCCGCGAGGGCTTCCGCGTCGCCGTGTGCGAGCAGATGGAGGACCCGGCCGAGGCCAAGAAGGCGCGCGGCTCGAAGGCGGTCGTGAAACGCGACGTGGTGCGCATCGTCACGCCCGGCACGCTGACCGAGGACACGCTGCTCGATGCGCGCCGGCACAACTATCTGGCCAGCCTGGCGCGGGCCGAAGGCGGGTTGGCGCTCGCCTGGGTTGATGTCTCGACGGGCGAGATTTCGGTGCGGACGCTCCACGAGCCGGGCTTGCCGGCCGCGCTCGCGGGATTGGAGCCGGGCGAGATCCTGGTCGGTGAGGCGCTGGCCGAGGCGCCGCTCGTCAAGGCGGCGCTGGCCGATTTCGCGCCGGCACTCACGCCGCTGCCGACGAGCCGGTTCGATTCCGCCAATGGTCAGAGGCGCTTAGAGACGCTTTACAAGGTGAGCTCGCTCGATGCCTTCGGCGCCTTCTCCCGCGCGGAACTGGCAGCGCTTGGCGCGCTTGTCGACTATGTGGAGCTGACCCAGAAGGGCAAGCTGCCGCGCCTCGCCCCGCCGCGCCGCATCGAAGAGAACGCGGTGATGGCGATCGACGCGGCGACGCGGCGGAACCTCGAGCTCACCCGCTCGCTGTCCGGCGAGCGCAAGGGCAGTCTTCTGGCTGTGATCGACCGCACCGTGACGGGCGCGGGCGCGCGCCTCCTGGCGGGACATCTCGCGACGCCGCTCACCGATCCGGCGCAGATCGCCGAGCGGCTCGACATGGTCGGCTTCTTCGTCGAGAACGAAGGCGCGCGCAAGGGCGTGCGCGAGCGCCTGAAACGCTGCCCCGATCTCGAGCGTGCGCTCTCGCGGCTCACCGTCGGGCGCGGCGGCCCGCGCGATCTGGCCGCACTCCGCGACGGGCTTGCCCAGGCGGACCCGCTGCGCCTTGCCATCGCGCAAGGCCAGGCCGCCGCCTTCGTCGCCCCCGACGGGATCGCCGATTGCGCCCGCGACCTGGGCGACCACGGCACGATCGTCGACACGCTGACGCGGGCGCTCGCCGCCGATCTGCCGCTGCAGGCGCGCGACGGCGGCTTCGTCAAACAGGGCTTCGCGCCGCATCTCGACGAGCAGATCCGGCTGCGCGACGAAAGCCGGCGCCTAATCGCGAACCTCGAGGCGCAGCACCGCGAGGAGACCGCGACACCGTCGCTCAAGATCCGCCACAACAACGTGCTCGGCTGGTTCATCGAGGTGACCGCAACCCATGCCGAGAAGCTGATGGCGAAGACGGGGACGAACGGCCCCTTCATCCATCGCCAGACGATGGCGAACGCCGTGCGCTTCACGACCGCCGAGCTGGGCGAGCTCGAGGAGCGCATCGCGCGTGCGGCCGAGCGCGCGATCGCCATCGAGCTCGAGATCTTCGACGAGCTGGTGACGCACGCGGTCGGTCAGGCCGAAGCGATCGCGACCGCCGCCCGCGCCATGGCCGCCCTCGACGTCGCCGCGGGGCTCGGCACGCTCGCCGTCGCGCGGCGTTACAACCGGCCGAGCGTCGATGCGAGCCTCGCCTTCGAGATCACCGGCGGCCGCCATCCGGTGGTCGAAGCGGCGCTCGAAAGCGCCAACGAGGCCGCCTTCGTCGCCAATGATTGCCGGCTCAACGTCGATGGAGGCGGTGAGAACGGCGAGGCCTCGGGCCGGCTCTGGCTGCTGACGGGCCCGAACATGGCGGGCAAAAGCACCTTTCTGCGCCAGAACGCGCTGATCGCGATCCTGGCACAGATGGGCTCGTTCGTGCCCGCCCAGGCGGCGCGCATCGGCGTGGTCGACCGCCTGTTCAGCCGGGTGGGCGCGGCCGACGACCTCGCGCGCGGCCGCTCGACCTTCATGGTCGAGATGGTGGAAACGGCGGCGATCCTGAACCAGGCCGGCGAGCGCGCGCTGGTCATCCTCGACGAGATCGGCCGCGGCACCGCGACCTTCGACGGGCTCTCGATTGCCTGGGCGGCGATCGAGCATCTGCACGAAGTGAACCGCTCGCGCGCGCTCTTCGCGACGCACTACCACGAGCTGACGGTGCTGACGGCGCGGCTCGATGCGCTCACTTGCCACACGATGCGGGTCAAGGAATGGCAGGGCGACGTCGTCTTCCTGCACGAAGTCGCGGCGGGGGCGGCCGACCGCTCCTACGGCATCCACGTGGCGCGGCTGGCGGGCCTGCCGCCAAGCGTCGTGGAGCGAGCCGACGCCGTCCTGCGCGTGCTCGAGGCCGACGAGCAGTCGGGCGACCTGGCTCGCCTCGCCGACGATCTGCCGCTCTTCAGCGCCGGCGCCGACGGGCGCGCCGAGGCGGGCGCGGCGGCCGAGATCGAGGCCGAGCTCGTCAGCGTCAATCCCGACGAGCTGTCACCGAAAGCGGCGCTCGATCTGGTCTACCGGCTGGTGGCGCTGCAGCGCGGGGACAGTAGCCCCTGACCTCAGCGCGGCTCCGGCGCGGGCTGCTTGATCGTGGTCGTGCCGCCGATGCCGCTTCCCATCACCACGGCGACCTGCCAGCGCGTCGGATCGGCGCGGTAGCCGGCCGGATCGGGCACGCGCACCAGGGCGCGGGTGCGATGCGCCGGGCTTGCGAACAACGAGCCGAGCGCGCCGAGCGGGATGGTGATGCCGATGCCGGTGACGATCGGCCTGTGTGAGCCGCCGGCGACACCGAAATGCCCATGCGGACGGTTCCAATCCGAGGTGGTCTTGCGGCGGCGGAGATCACGCGCGCGGTGCCAGGCGCCGTCGGGGCCGATCAGCGCCACCTGCTCGACGCGCTGGAAATACGAGCGGTGGCGGATCTCCACCTCGATGAATTCGCCGTCGGCCAGAACCCGCGAGACGATCGAGAGATCGCGGTAGCCGGCATCGGCAGTCCCACCGCCCGGGCCGCCGCTTCCGTCACTCGCGCAGCCGGCCAGCATGAGCACGGCCGCCAGGGCGAGCGCGGATCGATGGATCTTGGATCTGCCGTCGAGCATCGGTGCCGTCTCCTGAAAGACGAAGGACCGGCCGCTCGTTCCAGGTAGGGCCGCGATCCCGGTCGCCAAAGGGCAACGAAGCTTAGGAAGCGGGCGTTAATTTTTCTTCTTCAGGTCTTCTTCTCTATTTTATTTCTATTTTTTCTTTTTGGGCGCGCCCGGGATCGTGGTGATGTTGATGCCGAGCGTGCGCTGGATCATGCGCGGCGAGGGCATCGCGGCGAGCAGGAAGACCGGCACCGTGGTGCGCGGCTTGACGACGATCTCCACCTTGCCGGGCCGCTCGACGAAGGCGCGCACATGCTGGATCTGCCGGCGCAGATTGGCGCTCTTGGTGCGCCGCATCTCGGCATCGAGATCGTGCACGAGGCTGGCGCGGTAGGTCTTGGCGTCGATGCCTTTCTCGGCGGCGTAGGACGCGATCAGCCGGTCGGCCAGCGACCCGTCGGTATAGGTGAGCCGGACGCCGCGCACGACCGACTGCATGCCGATCGCAATCAGATCGCCGAGATGGCGCACATCGAGCGAGCGGACATTGGTGAGCCGGCCGCTCAGCTCCAGCGTGCCGACCTGCGGGCCGGTGATGCGCGCCTTCTCGATCACGAGCTCGCGGATGTCGGGGCGATAGCGGTAGGCGTATTCGACGTCGACGGTGATCGACTTGTAACGGAGCTTGTCCATCCAGCGCCGCGTTGCCGCGTTCGCCTTCTCGCGCTTCATCTCGAAGCCGCGCACCTTGACCTTCACATAGTGCGGGACGCGGTGGAACTTGTCGAAATCGGCGACGGTCACGCCCTTGATGCGGGCGGCGCCGGCAACCTGGCTGTCGACGCGCACGTCGCGCAGCCGGATCTCGCCGTTCCAGATGCTGTATCCGGCGGTGCGGTACTTGACGGCCGTGCCCTTGGGCAGCTTGGTGAGGATTGCCCCGATGCGCCGATCAGCGACGCGGTCGGCATAAAGCTGGGCGACGAAATAGCCGCCGCCAGCGATCACCGCAATGACGGCAAGTCCGGCAATCCGGCCCTTCTTCATTTAATCGTGTCTCCCCTCGGGGCGCCCGGGATCATGAGAGAATCCAACGGTCTCTGCGGGTTATAGCATTACTACGTCGCAGTGCAACATTACCTCCCCGTGCGTGGCAATCCCGGCCGGGGCCTCGGCATGGCGTCGGCCACGCTCAACCACTATTTGGTAAGGTCTGATATAGATACGCAGGAATGCAGCGTAGCCCAAGAAAATATCCGGGCGCGGCCGAAGGCCAAGTCCGGGCGCAGCATGTGAGCGTGATGGACCGAGCGGCATGAACGTGATCGTCAAACAGCGCGATATCATCGATCGCCGGGCGCTTGTCGCCCAGATCGACGAGATCGTGCAGGTCAACGGGTCCGACGATGCCCGCGCCGAGGTCCTGAAGACGTTGAAGGAGGCGCTGGCGGCCGGCGGGGCCGAGGTGCGCCGGCGCTTCGAAGCGTCGAATGACGGCCGCACGGCGATGCGCGCCCAGGCCTTCCTGGTCGATCAGGTCGTGCGCGTGCTTTACGACTTCGCCTTCGAGACGGCCTATCCGCTGTCCAACCCGACCGAGGGCGAGCGCATCGCCATGGTCGCCGTCGGCGGTTATGGCCGGGGCGAGCTCGCGCCCTTTTCCGATATCGATCTCCTCTTCCTGCTCAATTACAAGGTGAGCCCGCATACCGAGCAGGTCATCGAATACGTGCTCTACATGCTGTGGGATCTGGGGCTCAAGGTGGGCCACGCCACGCGCTCGATCGACGAATGCCTGCGCATGGCGAAGTCCGACCAGACGATCCGCACCGCACTCCTGGAATCGCGCTTCCTGTGGGGGGACAACCGCATCTTCGCGGAGTTCCGGCGGCGCTTCTTCGAGACCATCGGCCCGGAGAACGGGATCGACTTCGTCGAGGACAAGCTCGCCGAGCGCGACGCGCGCCATCAACGCCTCGGCGATTCGCGCTACGTGCTGGAGCCCAACATCAAGGACGGCAAGGGCGGCCTTCGCGACATCCAGACGCTCTACTGGATCTCGAAATATCTCTACCGCGTCGACGACATGTCCGACCTGGTTCACCAGGGCGTTTTCAGCGAGGCGGAATCCAAACGCTTTTCACGCGCGCACGGCTTCCTGCGTACGGTGCGCTGCCACCTCCATTACGAGGCCGGCCGGCCCGAGGAGCGCCTGACCTTCGACCTCCAGCAGGCGATCGCGCCCAAGATGGGCTTCACCGATCGCAAGGGCCAGATGGGCGTCGAGCGCTTCATGAAATACTACTACCTGATGGCCAAGCAGGTCGGCGATCTGACGCGGATCTTCTGCGCGGCGCTCGAGACCGCCCATCAGCGGACGCCGAAGTTCAAGTTCCTGTTCGGAAACCGGCCGCGCGAGATCGACGGCTTCGTCGCCGAGAACGGCTGGCTGCGAGTCGAAAAGGACAGCGCCTTCGCCGACGACCCGGTCAACTTCATCCGCCTGTTCCGTGTGGCGCAAACGCACGATCTGGATATTCATCCGGGCACGCTGCGCCTCATCACCTCGAACCTGATGCGGATCGACGACGACCTGCGCAACGACGAGGAGGCGAACCGCCTCTTTCTGGAGATCCTGACCGACAAGGACGATCCGGCGACGACGCTGAAGCGCCTCAACGAAGCCGGCGTGTTCGGCCGCTTCGTGCCCGATTTCGGCCGCGTCGTGGCGCAGATGCAGTACGACATGTATCACGTCTACACGGTCGACGAGCACACCATCCGGGCGATCGACCTGCTGCATAAGATCGAGGCCGGGGCGCTGGAAGAGGACCACCCGCTCTCCACCAAGATCATCCACAAGATCCAGTCGCGCCGGGCGCTCTATGCCGCCGTCTTCTTGCACGACATCGCCAAGGGCCGCGGCGGCAACCATTCCGAAAAGGGCGCCGACGTGGCCGGCGAGCTCGGACCGCGCCTCGGCCTGACCGAGGAAGAGACCGAGAGCGTCGCCTGGCTGGTGCTTCATCACCTCGATATGTCGAACATCGCCCAGAAGCGCGACATCGACGACCCCAAGACGATCGCCGATTTCGCCGAGGTCGTGCAGTCGCCCTAACGCCTGCGGCTGTTGCTGGTGCTGACCGACGCCGATATGCGCGCGACCGGCCCCGCGGTCTGGAACGGCTGGAAGGCCGCGCTGCTGCGCGATCTCTACTACCGCACCGAAGAGATGATGCAGGGCGAGGCCGGCGCCGGGGGCGCAGCAGAATCCCGCGTCCGCAAGGCGCAGGAGAAGCTCGAAGCGCGGCTTCAAGGCTGGACGCCGGAAGAGATCGAAGCGCACCGCGCGCGCGCCTATCCCGGCTACTGGCTCTCGCTCGATACCGACACCCAGCTTCGCCACGCCGCGCTGGTGCGCAAAGCCGAGGCCGACAACGACCCCCTGGTCGTCGACGCCCAGGTCGACCGCCGCCGCGCGATCACCGAGGTGACCATCTACACCGCCGACCACCCGGGGCTTTTCTCGCGCATCGCCGGAGCGATGTCGCTCGCCAGCGCCTCGATCGTCGACGCCAAGATCTACACGCTCACCAACGGCAAGGCGCTCGACATCTTTTGGGTGCAGGACACCGAGGGCGACGCGTTCGACGATCCCGACCGCCTGAAACGCCTCGCGCGGCGCATCAAGGAAAGCCTGTCCGGCGAGATCGTGCCGCGCCGCGAGCTCCAGGACCGGGCGCGGACGCGGCCGCGCGGGCATCTGTTCCCGGTGCCGCCGCGCGTGCTGGTCGACAACGCCGCCAGCGCGACGCATACGGTGATCGAGGTCAACGGCCGCGACCGACCGGGCCTGCTCTACGAGGTGACGCGCGCGATCACCGATCTGGGCTTACAGATCTCCTCGGCCAAGATCTCGACCTATGGCGAGCGCGTGGTCGACGTCTTCTACGTGAAGGATGTCTTCGGCATGAAGGTCGAGCACGACGCCAAGATCGAGGCGATCCGCACGCGGCTGTTGGGGGCGCTGGCCGAGCCCGGTTCCGCCGACGCGCCAACGGCAGAAGAAGCGCCGGCCGCCGAATAGAGCAATACAGGCGCGCAATACCCAAGCGTCCTACACAAGCGTCGTACATAAGCGCTTGCGTATTCGCGTCCCGCTTGGTTTAACGTGTCCAGCGGACTTTGAATGAGCGTTCCAAAACTGACCACGCCGCCGCAACGAGGACGACATCCATGAGCCTTGAAGACAAGCTTGCACAGCTTCGCGCCGCGTCGGCCGGACGCATCCCGCCGGAAAAGCGCGCGGTGATGCTCCAGGCCACCAAGGACTTGCGCGAGTCCGGCATCATGGACCGCGTGATCAAGGTCGGCGATCCCTTGCCGGCGTTCGCGCTTCAGAACGCCGCGGGTGCGGAGGTGACCTCGAACGACCTGCTCGCCAAGGGCACCGTCGTGCTGACGATCTTCCGCGGCCATTGGTGACCTTACTGCAATGCAGAGCTGTATGCTTTGCGCGACATCGTTGATCCGTTGAAAGAACTGGGCGCGAGCCTGGTGGCGATCACGCCGCTGGTCGCCGAGCACAGCCGCGGCCTGATCGAGAAGCACGGGCTCAATTTCGAGATGCTGAGCGATCCGGGCAACGCCTATGCGGCCGAGCTCGGCATCCGCTTCGAGGTGCCGAAGGACGTGCGCGAGATCTATACCGGCTTCGGCATCGACCTTCAGAAGTCGAACGGCGATACGAGCGGGACCCTGCCGATCCCGACCCGGCTCGTCGTCGACGCGGGCGGCATCGTGCGGGCGGCAGATATCGATCCCGACTACACGCGCCGGCCCGAGCCGTCGAAGACCCTCGCGGACGTGAAGGCGCTCGGCTGACCAACGCGGTCGCGGTCAGCGCCGCGCTTTGGATTGGCGGAGCCTTTAGTTCGCCCTATCTAATCCGGGCTAACTGAAACACGCGCCTACGGACGTCCGGAGCGATGCCTTACTATTGCGAGACCGCCCTCAATCCGCTGGGCACGTTTCCGGCCGAGCCGGTGAACACGATTACCAGCTTCGTGCCGGCGATCCTGGGCATTCTGGCGCTGATCTTTCTGATCCGTAACCGGAATACGAGCGCGGTCGCCTACACGCTCGCCGTGCTGACTTTGCTGACGGGGCTCGGCAGCGTCGCCTGGCATTCGATGCGGACGCCCCTGACGCTGCTGATCGATTGGCTGCCGGGGGCGATCTACTTCCTGATCCTGGTCTTCTTCTGGGCCTACTACGCGGCCGGCCGGTATCTCAGCATCGGGCTGGTGCTGGCGCTCTCCGTTCTGGTCTTCTTCGTGCCGTTCCCGGTCATTCAGCAATACCGGCTCGTCATCATCGGCGTGCTGGCAGCGGTCGCCATCGCCCTTGTCGTCGCCACGCGGCTCAGACAGCGCGACGCGTTCGGCTGGGCGCTCGGCATGGTGGGGTCCGCCATCGTCGCTGTTTCGCTGCGCACGCTCGACCTCAACGTGTGCGACGAGATCCCCGTCGGCACGCATTTCTTCTGGCACATCTTCTTAGGCTTCGCCGCCTATGCCGGCGTGCGTTTGATCGTCCGACTTCAGTCGGAGCGGGACGCGGCGACCGGGCTGGTGCCGTAGTTAACGAAAATAATCTAGCCGATCTTGCCCTTGTACTCGGCGTCGACCTTCATGATGTGGTCGGTGAGCCAGGTCTGGAGGTACTCGCGCATGCTCTCGGCGAGATAGTACTCCGCGCCCGGATCGGCGCCGTAGACCGTGCGCAGGCTCTGCAGCCACTCAACGAAAGCCTTGTGTGTCTTCTTGTGCGCGGCGAGATCGGGGTAGTGCGCCGCCTCCATCATCTTCTCTTCGCGGGTGAAGTGATCGTTCGCATAGGTGGCGAGCTCGCCCAGCGCCCATTTGACGCTCGTGCCTTCGCGCTCGGCCTCGAGCAC
>JARRKQ010000044.1:0-32618 GCA_037387885.1 Alphaproteobacteria bacterium
AACCGGACCGTCAGATCGCTCACCTCCAGAAGAACGTCCGCGGCGGCGCCGGCCGCCGGCTCCAGGCTCCGCGCGGTCGAAGCTTGGCTCATGCGCGGTGGGCCCGGCCGAAGCCGTTTGCATAGGGCCGCCCAGACAGCGGGCACACGCGGGGTCGCGCCTTGCTCACGAAGCTCCGTCCTCCCTTTGACGACCCTGCCACAAAGGGCCCGGCCGTTCATTATTATTGCGTTTCTTGTTTGTCTTCTTTTTGTCTTTTTGTCTTGTCTTTTTGTCGTCTGCCTCCGCCCGGCCCTCCACATTCAAACAGCGGCTTCGGTTACCGGGCGGATGCTTTCGTCACCGTTTCACAAGCAGACGTTAAGCGTCAATACTTGCGAAACCACATTTCACATCGCGAAACTCCAGCTCAAAACCGGGGCGCCGAGGCGCCCTATTCCGCCGCCGCGGCGTCCTGACCGACATAGACCCAAGGCGGGGTCTGCTTGCGCAGTTCGAGCTTGGCAACGGCGGCCGTGTGCACCTCGTCGGGCCCGTCGGCGAGCCGCAGGACGCGCGCCCAGGACCAGGCCTTGGCAAGGCCGAAATCCTCCGTCAGCCCGCCGCCGCCGTGGATCTGCATCGCCCGGTCGAGCACGCGCTGGGTCATATTGGGCGCCACCACCTTGATCATGGCGATCTCCGCCCGCGCGGCCTTGTTGCCGACCTTGTCCATCATGTCGGCCGCCTTGAGCGTCAGCAGGCGCGACTGCTCGATCTCCATGCGCGACTGGGCGATCTGGTCCATCACCACGCCCTGCTCGGCGAGCGGCTTGCCGAAGGCGACGCGCGACTTGGCCCGCGCGCACATGGCTTCCACCGCGCGCTCCGCAACACCGATCGTGCGCATGCAGTGATGGATGCGCCCCGGCCCGAGGCGGCCTTGTGCGATCTCGAAACCGCGGCCCTCGCCCAGCAGGATGTTTTCCGCCGGCACGCGGACATCGGTGAACTTCACTTCCCAGTGCCCGTGCGGCGCGTCGTCGAAGCCCATCACCGGCAGCGGCCGGATGATCTCGATGCCCGGCGTGTCGGGCTCGACCAGGATCATCGACTGCTGCTTGTGGCGCTCGGCGTTCGGGTCGGTCTTGCCCATGACGATGAAGATCTTGCAGCGCGGATCGCCAGCGCCCGACGCCCACCATTTGTGCGCGGTGATCACGTATTCGTCGCCGTCGCGCTCGATCCGCGCCTCGATATTCGTCGCATCGGAGGAGGCGACCTTGGGCTCGGTCATCACGAAGGCCGAGCGGATCTTGCCGTCGAGCAGCGGCTCCAGCCACTTCTTCTTCTGCTCCTCGGTGCCGTAGCGCTCGAATACCTCCATGTTCCCGGTATCGGGCGCGGAGCAGTTGAAGACCTCCGGTGCGATCGGAGAGCGGCCCATGATCTCGCACAAGGGCGCATATTCGAGGTTGGTAAGCCCGAAGCCACGGTCGCTCTCCGGCAGGAACAGGTTCCACAGCCCCGCCGCGCGGGCCTTGTCCTTCAGCTCCTCCAGGATCGGCGGCCAGGCGGTCCAGCGGTTCGTCTGGGCGTTCAGCTGGTCCTCATAGACCTTCTCGTTCGGATAGATGTGCTCATCCATGAAGGCCATCACCCGGGCCCGCAGCTCCTCGACCTTTTCCGTGTACTCGAAATTCATGACCTCGTTCCTCCGATGCGTGCGGCTCGGCCCCGCCGGCCCGGCCGCAACGACTGCTCTATCCCGTGCGCTTGCGTTTGCCTGATCTCGTCTGGGCCCAAGTCTATCCGCCGCGCCCCCGCGATCAAAGCGCCAGCAGCGCCAATTCCGCCTGTCGGCACGCGAAACCTTTCCTTCAGCCTCGCCTGATAGCCTCCGGATAGCCACCGGATAGCCACCGGAAAGCATATGTGCGGTGGCCCGTTCGGCGCCCCGATACGCGCGCCGGCCGGCCGGCAGAACGGGATTGAAGGCCATGCAACGCAGGGACTTCATCATTCTGGGCTCGATCGTGGGCGGTGCGACCATGGTCGCGCTGGGCGCCTGGCTCGCCCTGGAATCGGCCTTCAGCGACAGCGACGAGCCGATCGCCCAGACCCATGCGGCGCTGTGCAAGGCCCACGCCCGAGCCAAGATCCACCGGACCGTCCGCAACGTGCACGGCTTCGTTCTGCGCTATCCCAATTTTCGCGAGCTTCGTTCGGTGCGCACGAAGAACGGGCGCAAGCTGACCAAGCGCTGGTCGATGTCCTCGCGCCCCTGCCCCGGACGCTGCCTGGTGGCGCTCTTGCGCGGCGGATATGACTATGTCGAGAACGAGGAATATGCGCGCGACGGCGGCGGGCTGCTCGGCTACCGCTACACGCTGGAGCCGCGCGGCCATCCCAACTGCATGGCGGTGCCGGCCCACATGGCGATCGACATCGAGGCGCGCGCCGCCGCGACCGCCCTGGCGCGCGAAGGCAAGCGCTGCCTCGCCCGCATTCCAATCGTCGACGTCGCGGCGGCTTACGAGCTCAACCGGACTTTCCGCCTCGAGCGGCTCGGCTTGAGCGGCGCCATCATGCGCGTCGACACGCAGGTGCGCCGCCGGGCCAATGGCGCGTTACTGGCCGAGCAGACCACCTATCTCGCCTTCGCCACCAAGGCGATGCTGAAGGGCGGCGGTGCCTCGATCGGCTGCGCCACGATGTCAGGCGGCGGACCGGCCCATCTCCTGCGCCCGAGCGACGTGCTGATCGGCACCGGCCGCCCCGTGCGCGAAGACGCCGAGCGCTAGCCCCCAAGGGGCCTTATCACGCCGTCGGCAGCTTGTAGTCGGCAAAGCGCTTCCTCAGATCGAGCTTCGAGATCTTGCCCGTCGCGGTCAGCGGGATCTCGTCGACGAACTGCACGTCGTCGGGCAGCCACCACTTGGCGATCTTGTCCTTCAGATATTCGATGATCTCGTCGGACTTCGGGCTCTTGCCTTCTTCCGGCACCACAATGAGGAGCGGCCGCTCGTCCCACTTCGGGTGCGCGACACCGATCACCGCGGCATGTGCCACGTCGGGATGGCCGAGCGCGGCGTTCTCGAGATCGATCGAGCTGATCCACTCGCCGCCCGACTTGATCACGTCCTTGGAGCGGTCGACGATCTGCATCACGCCCTGCGGGTCGAGCGTCGCCACGTCGCCGGTGCGGAACCAGCCCTCGTCGTCGAGCGCCGCCTTCGTCGCCTCCTCGTTGGCGAAATAGCCGCTGGCGATCCATGGGCCCCGCACCAGCACCTCGCCGAAGGCCTCGCCGTCCTCGGGCAGGCGCTTGCCCTCGTCGTCGACGATCTTGATCTCGACGCCGAACATGGCGCGGCCCTGCTTGGCCTTGATGTCCCACTGCTTCTCGCGTGGCAGGTTCGACATCTTGTGCGACAGCCGGCCATTGGTGCCGACCGGGCTCATCTCGGTCATGCCCCAGGCATGGAACACTTCGAGCCCGTAGTCGCGCTCGAAGGTCTCGATCATCGAGCGCGCCACCGCCGAGCCGCCGACCAGCATCGATTTCAGCGCATTCGGCTTGCGCCCCTGCTTCTTCATCTCGTCGAGCAGCATCAGCCAGACGGTCGGCACGCCGGCCGCAAACGTCACGTCCTCCTTGTCGAGCATCTCGAAGATCTTGTCGCCTTCCATGCGCGCGCCCGGCATGACGATCTTGGTGCCGGTCATGGCGCAGCCGTACGGGATGCCCCAGGCGTTGGCGTGGAACATCGGCACCACGGGAAGAAAGACCTGCGCGCTCGACAGCCCGAAGCTCTCCGCCCCGCAGATCGAGAAGGTGTGCAGCATCGTCGAGCGGTGCGAATAGAGCGCACCCTTGGGATGGCCCGTCGTGCCCGAGGTGTAGCAAAGCGACGACGCCGTGCGCTCGTCGAACTCCGGCCAGTCGAAGTCCGCGCCCTCTGCACCTATGAATTCCTCGTAGCACATGACGTTCTCGAGCTCGGTCTCCGGCATGTTCTCGCGGTCGGTCATGAAGACGATGCCCTCGACCGGCGCCATCTTGCCTTTGAGGTTGGCCAG
Source organism: Alphaproteobacteria bacterium (assembly GCA_037387885.1). Classification (GTDB taxonomy): domain Bacteria; phylum Pseudomonadota; class Alphaproteobacteria; order JAPULJ01; family JAPULJ01; genus DATKZM01. Next base: position 4,063 of record JARRKQ010000044.1, read on the forward strand.
AATCGGCTCGAACATGGCGTCGGCGAAGATCAGCCGGTCGCCCGCATGGTTGATGATGTATTCGAGCTGGTCGGCGAAGAGGCGCGGATTGAGCGTGTGGCAGACGGCGCCGATGCCGGAGATGCCGAAATAGAGCTCGAAATGCCGGTGCGTATTCCAGGCCAGCGTCGCCACCCGGTCGCCCAGCTTGATGCCGCGGCGCGTCAGCGCATTGGCGAGCTGCTTGATGCGCTCATGGGCGTCGGCGTAGCCGTAGCGATGGATCGGGCCCTCGACCGTTCGCGTGACGATCTCGGTATCCCCGTGATAGCGCGCCGAAAACTCGATCAGCTGCGAGATCAGCAGCGGCCGGTCCATCATCTGCCCGAACATGGAAGACCTCCCTCGTGCGCGGCCGACATCATCCCCACGCGGCCGACAGTGTATCTGATGCGCCGCGACCCCCCGCGGCGGCGCGGGATACTACCCGGCCTGCCGGGCGAATGGAATTGTTGAGAGATCGTAGTCGGACGAATGGTTCCGGTTCGTTCCCTCCCCCCGGCGGGGGGGAGGAGGAGTTCTCACCACGCCTTGTCGTGCGCCAGCTCGCTCGCCCGCTCGCGCAGCTTGGCCTTGAGGATCTTGCCCGTGGGGGCCGCCGGCAGCGCCTCGACGATCTCGATCCGCGCCGGGCGCTTGTAGGGCGCCAGATGCGCGCGCGCCCAGTCGTGCAGCGCGGCCTCATCCGTGCCGTCGGGCATCACCTCGACGAAGGCGACGACCTCCTCGTTCCCCGTCACCGCCGCGCCGACCACGGCCGACTGCACGACGCCCGGATGCGCGTTCAACGCCTCCTCGACCTCCACCGGGCTCACATTGAAGCCCGAGCGGATGATGATCTCCTTGGCGCGGTCGACCAGCTTGATGCGCCCATCGGCGTGCAGCATAGCGATATCGCCGGTCTTGAGCCAGCCGTCGGGGGTCAGCGCGGTCGCCGTGGCGTCGGCGTCGCGGTAGTAACCGCGCATCAGGTTGGGCCCGCGCACCCACAGCTCGCCCGCCTCGCCCTGCGCCACATCGCGCCCATCCTTGTCGACCGCACGAACCTCGACGCCGACGATCGGCGCACCGGAGCTGTCGGGATCGCCGGCGGTGCTGCGCGAGACCGTCGGCCCCGCTTCGGTCAGGCCGTAGCCGTTGATCACGCCGTGCCCGAAGATCTCGCCGACGCGCCGCGCCAGATCCGGGTCGACTGGCGCGCCGCCCGCGGTCACCGCGCGCACCTTGGGCGCGTCGAGCGTGCCGCCGGTCTTCTCCAGATGCTCGATCAGGCGCGCATACATCGCCGGCACGCCGTTGCAGATGGTCACCCCCGAGGCGAGTGCCGCCAGCATGCCCTGGGCGGAGAAGCGCGCCTGCAGCAGCGACTTCGCGCCATGGAAGACCGCGCGAATGAAGGTCGAGCAGAGCCCGTAGGCGTGCGAGATCGGCAGCGCCAGGTAGGAACAGTCCTCCGGCGTCAGCGGCGACGGCGAGCCGGGCCCGGAGGCCACGTAGATGATGCTGCGGTGGCTCAGCATCACGCCCTTGGAGCGCCCCGTCGTGCCGGTCGTATAGAGCAGCACCGCCACGTCGCGCGCCGGATCGCCGGTGACCGGCTCGGGATCGGTGTCGCCCCCGGCGCCGTCGAGCGGGCCGATCGTGACCGCGCCCGCGCCGTCCCAGGCGAAGGGGGCCGCACCGTAGCGCTCGCCATGCGCGGCCGCGTCGCTCGAGATGTCGGCCGTGAACAGCATCCGCCGCGCGCCCGCATGATGGGCGATATGATCGATCTCGTCCTCGGCAAGGCGGGCATTGACCGGCACCGCCCAGGCCTGCACCGCACTCGCGGCGAAGAGCAGCGTCGCCGCCGCCAGCCCGTTCTCGTGGACGATCATAACGCGGTCGCCCGGCCGTATGCCGGCATCCGTCAAGGCCTCGGCCGCGGCGGCAATCTCTTGCGCGAAGCGCCGCCAGGTCCAGACCGTCTTGCCCTCGATCAGCGCCTCGCCGTCGGGCAGCCGCTCGGCCCAGCCGTAAGGCATGTCGTGGAGAAAACGCGGCAATCCGGCGAGATAGGCTTCGACTTCGGGTGTCATGGATGGATTAATCCACTTCCCGCAGCATGTTGCGCGCGATCACGAGCTGCTGGATCTGCGAGGTGCCCTCGTAGATGCGGAAGAGCCGCACGTCGCGGTAGAAGCGCTCGATCCCGTATTCGGCCATATAGCCGGCGCCGCCGTGGATCTGCACCGCCCGGTCGGCGACGCGGCCCACCATCTCGGAAGCGAAGTATTTGCAGCAGGCCGCTTCCGTCGCGATGGTCTCACCGGCGTCGCGCCGCCTGGCCGCATCGAGCAGCATGCTGCGCGCGGCGTAAGCCTCGGTCTTGCTGTCCGCCAGCATCGCCTGCACGAGCTGAAACTCCGCGATCGGCTTCTTGAACTGCTGGCGCCCGCGGGCATAGGCGAGCGTATCGGCGATCAGCCGCTCGGCCATGCCGACGCAGACTGAAGAAATATGTAAACGCCCGCGGTCGAGCACCTTCATCGCGGTCTTGAAGCCCTGGCCCTCGACCCCGCCGATAATGGCTTCCGCCGGCACGCGGGCATCCTCGAAGACGACGTCGGCCGTGTGCGCGCCCTGCTGGCCCATCTTCTTGTCCCACGGCCCGACGCTGATCCCCGGTGTGCCGGCCTCGACGGCGAAGGCGGTCACGCCGCCCGCCCCCGATCCCGGCTCGCCCGTCCGCGCCATCACGGTGAAGAGATCGGCCTCGGGCGCGTTGGTGATGAAGCGCTTGGTGCCGTTCAAAACATAATGATCGCCGTCCTTCTTCGCGGTCGTGCGCAGGCTCGCGGCGTCGGAGCCCGCCTCCGGCTCGGTCAGCGCGAAGCTGGTGATGATCTCACCGGTGGCGATGCGCGGCAGATATGTCCGCTTCTGCGCCTCGGTGCCGTCCATGACGAGACCCTGGCTGCCGATCCCGACATTGGTGCCGAAGACCGAGCGGAAAGCGGCCGAGGTGCGGCCGAGCTCCATGCCGACGCGCACTTCCTCTTCCATGGTCAGGCCGAGCCCGCCGTATTCCTGCGGGATTGTGAGCCCGAAGAGGCCCAGCGCGCGCATCTCCTCGACGATTTCCGCCGGCACCTTGTCGTCCTCGGCGACCTTGGCCTCGAGCGGCACCAGGCGCTCGCGCACGAAGCGCGCCACCGTGTCGAGCAGCTGGGCGAAGGTCTCGGCGTCGAGGCCGGAGGTTTCGGTACGTTCCAACGTATCAGGCATTCTGCAGCTCCGCTTGGATCGTCGAGGCCACGTGGACCAGATGCGGGCCGACCTCGCGGCACAGCTTCGCCCGGCCGATCTCGAAGGACGGCGCACCGCAGGACAGGACCACTAGGCCAAGCCCGCCCGGCGCCATGATCGGCACGGCGACCGCCGCGATCTCGCGCTGCCACTCGTTCGCGGCGAAGCAGAAGCCGCGCTCCTCGTAATGCGCGACGGCGGCCTCGATCGCCTCGCGGATGCCCGGCCAGCGCGCCCGGTGCACCAATTCCAGATGCTTCATGAGATAGGCGCGTTCCGCCGTCGACAGCCCCGCCAGAAAGGCCCGGCCCATCGCCGTGGTGCCTATCGGAAGGCGTGTCCCGACCGCCAGACGCAGCCCCGTCGTCGCCTTGCCGAAGATATTCTCGAGATAGACCATCTCCAGCCGATCGCGCGTGCCGAGCGCCACGCTGACGCCGGAATGCTCGCGCAGCTCCTGCATGAACGGCCGGCACACGCGCAGCAGCGTGGTGTTGGCGAGGTTCGACTGGCCGAGCGCCAGCACGCCGGGGCCCGTGCGGTATTTGGACAGCCGCTCGTCATGCACGATGTAGCCGAGCTGCTTCAGCGTGTGGGTGAGGCGCGAGACGGTCGGCTTGGGCAGGCCGGTGCGCTTGGCGATCTCCTGGTTGCCGAGCGGCCCGCCGCAGTCCTGGAACGCGCGCAACACCTCAAGGCCCCGCGCCAATGCGGTGACGAACTGCCGGTCCTTCGCATTGGCGGTTTCCGCGCCAACACCGCCGCCTGCGCCCCCACCGACGGTTCGGTTGTTCGTCCGCGCAGCCGCGCCAACGCCGGCTTTGGACGCGTTTGTCGCCATGGCCATCCTCCCGGAACGCTCGGATGCGAACGTTCTCTTACGCCCACGATCCGGCCGATCCCGCCTGGTCCCAGCCGCTCGCAGCGTGCTTTCGGCCACTCTGGCCCGAGACGCGGGCGCCGTCAATCGATGCGAAACGGTATTCCGCAGATCGAAATAGATTCAGCTAAGCGACTGTGCCTGGGCGATTTTAGCGCGCTACTCCGGCACCTCGACACCTTCGGCCTTGAACACCTCGGAGGCCAGCTTGAAGGCGTTCACGCCCGCCGGCACGCCGACATAGACGGTTACCTGGATCAACGTCTCGAAGATCTCGTCGACCGTGCAGCCATTGTTGAGCGCGCCGCGCGTGTGGGCCTTGAACTCCTCCGGCCGGTTGAGCGCAGAGAGGATGCAGAGGTTGTTGAGGCTGCGCTGCTTGCGGTCGAGCGCCTGCTGGCCCCACACGCCGCCCCAGCAATATTCGGTCATGAACTCCTGGAAGCGCCGATTGAACGCGTTCAGGTTCGACGTCGCACGGTCGACATGCTCGGCGCCCAGCACCTCGCGCCGGATCTTCTGGCCAGTCTCCAACAGGGCCTTGTCCATGGGTCTCTCCTCCTCGGGATTGGGTTGATTTGCTCAAGTGGGTAGATAGTTGGCTGGCGCCATCATGGCGGGCGGCACCGGGGAGTGATATAACTGGGGTTGGTTTTCATTACCAATTATTGGTCTCCTTTTTTTCTCAGTTGTTTTTATCACAATATTCGTTTATGTTGAAAAGAAGAAAACCAATCCTTTGCTAGACCTCAGTCTTTTCAGCAATCAGGTATGAGGGGTCCTCAAACGCCGGAGGCGTTTGAGCAACAATAATCTTGCAAACGTAGCGACGTCAGGCGCCCACCAGCTCGTCGAGGGGCCAGCGCGGGCGCGGCTTGAAGTCGAGGGGATCGGCAAGCCCCAGCGCCAGCCGCTCGATCCCCGCCCAGGCGATCATCGCCGCGTTGTCGGTGCAGAGCGCGGGCGGCGGGGCCACGAACCGGAACCCCTCCGCGTCCGCCAGCGCCTCGAGCCGCGCGCGCACCGCCCTGTTCGCCGCCACGCCGCCGGCGACGACGAAGGCGGGTGTCTCGCCCTTGCGGTGTTTGAAGGCCTTCATCGCCGCCGCACTGCGGTCGGCCAGCACGTCGACCACGGCGGTCTGAAAGCTCGCCGCCAGATCCGCGAGATCGTCCGCCGCGAAGTCACCCGGCGGTAGCGCTTCCGCGGCAAGCCGCACCGCCGTCTTCAGGCCCGAAAATGAAAAATCGCACCCGGCCCTTCCGACGAGCGGCCGCGGCAAATCGAAACGCGCGGGATCGCCGTCGGCCGCCGCGCGCTCGACCGCAGGCCCGCCCGGATAGCCGAGCCCCAGCATCTTCGCCACCTTGTCGAAGGACTCGCCCACCGCATCGTCGAGCGTGCTGCCCAAGCGCCCGTAGCGGCCCACGCCCTCGACGGCGAGCAGCTGGCAATGCCCGCCCGAGACCAGCAACAGCAAATAGGGGAACGCGACCTCCGCATCGATCAGCCGCACCGAGAGCGCATGGCCTTCGAGATGATTGATCGCGAGGAACGGCAGGCCGTGCACAGCCGCGATCGCCTTGGCCGTCGTCACCCCGACCATGACCCCGCCGATCAGCCCAGGGCCGCCGGTCGCCGCCACCCCGTCGAGCGCGCCGTAGCCGATCCCGGCCGCCGCCATCGCCTCACCAACGAGCCGGTCGAGATGCGTCAGATGCGCGCGCGCGGCGATCTCCGGTACGACACCGCCGAAGGGCGCGTGATCGTCGAGCTGCGTCAGCAGGCGCTCGGCCAGCACCGTGCGGTCGCCGCGAACGATCGCAGCACCCGTCTCGTCGCAGCTCGTCTCGATGCCGAGCACCGTCAGCTTGTCGCCCAATCGCTCAATCCTCTTCCTTCGCCTGACGCTCCGCGCGCTTCGTCTTGGCGCGATCGTAGGCCTTGCGGCTTTTCACCTTTTTCTCACCGAAGGCGCGGCGCACCCGCCAGAACGGGTCGCGCGGCTTGGGCAGTTTGCGCTTTCGCGTCTTGACGCGTCGGGTAGCCATGCCGAGGTTCCCCTAATTCCTTTCCAACGCGCCCGCAAGCCGCTAAGGACACGCCCCATGAGTGCAGCCCGCCTGACCATCGGCACCCGCGGCAGCGACCTTGCGCTCGCGCAGACCAACATGGTCGCAGATCAGCTGCGCGCCGCCCATCCCGATCTCGCCGCCCCCGACGCGATCGCCATCGAGGTCATCAAGACCACCGGCGACCGGGTGCAGGACCGCCCGCTGGCCGAGATCGGCGGCAAGGGCCTCTTCACCAAGGAGATCGAGGAGGCGCTGCTCGACGGTCGTATCGATCTCGCGGTGCATTCGATGAAGGACCTTGAGACGGTCCTGCCCGACGGCCTCACCATTGCCGCTACGCTCGAACGCGAAGACCCGCGCGACGTGCTTCTGGCCAAAGACGCAACGACCATCGCCGACCTGCCCCAGGGCGCGGTCGTCGGCACCGCCTCGCTGCGGCGTGGCGCGCAGATCCTCGCCGCGCGGCCCGATCTCAAGGTGGTGCCGTTCCGCGGCAATGTGAATACCCGGATTTCCAAGCTCGAAGCGGGCGAGGTCGATGCGACGATCCTGGCGCTCGCCGGCCTGCGCCGCCTCGGCATGACCGAATACGAGGCCCGCGCGATCCCGGTGACCGAGATGCTGCCCGCGGTGGCGCAGGGCGCCATCGGCCTCGAATGCCGCGCCGACGACGAGGCGACGCGCGCTTATCTCTCCGATCTCGACCACGCGCCTACCGCCCAGGCGGTCGCGGCCGAACGCGCGCTGCTGGCGGCGCTCGACGGTTCGTGCCGCACGCCCATCGCCGGGCTTGCCACGGTGAACGGCGGCACGCTCGCGCTGCAGGCGCTGATCGCCACCCCCGATGGCGCCACGGTGCACCGCGACGCCCGCGAGGGATCGGCGAGCGACGCCGCCGCCATCGGTGACTTGGCCGGGTCCACCTTGCGCGCGGCGGGCGGCCCCGACTTTTTCGAGCCCGAAACCTGAGGTGCCCGCGATGCGCCTCCTCGTCACCCGGCCGCGCGAGGATGCAGACGCGCTCGCGGCGGCGTTACGGGAGATCGGCGCGGAACCGATTCTAGCGTCGGTGATGACCATCGAGCCCGCGCCCGATGTGAGCGCCGATCTCGAGGGCGTGCAGGCGCTTCTCTTCACCAGCGCCAACGGCGTCCGCGCCTTCGCAGCCAAGTCCGATGCACGTGATCTGCCGGTATTCGCCGTCGGCGACGCCACCGCGCGCGCGGCGTCGGCGTCCGGTTTCAAACAAATCGAAAGCGCCGGCGGCGATACGCACGACCTCGCCGCGCTTGTCGCGCGCACCCTCGACCCCAAGGCTGGTGCGCTGCTCCATCCGGCCGGCCGCGACGTTGCCGGCCCGCTCAAGGACGACCTCGAATCCCGCGGGTTCGAAGTGCGCCGCGAAACCTATTACCGCGCCGAATTCGCACGTACACTTCCCGACGACGCACGCCGTGCGCTCGATAGCGGAACTGTCGACGGCGTGCTCTTTTTTTCTCCGCGAACCGCGCAATCCTTTGTTACTCTCGTGCGTGACGCGGCGTTGAGCGATGCGCTCGAACAGTCGTACGCCTACTGTTTGAGCGCCGCCGTGGCGGAAATCGCGCGAGACGTACAATGGCGTGACGTACGTATCGCGGCCGAGCCGACCCAGGCCAAGCTCCTCGACCTGATTGCGGCGGATTTGCGCGCACGGATCTAAGCCCCATCTGTCATGTACAGGGTGATAGGCGGGGCAGGCGGCGACAGGCGGCAAGGAAAACGGCATGAACGAGGCAGAACGCATCATCGCCCGCTTCGGCGGTATCCGCCCGATGGCCGCCAAGCTCGGCATCGCGGTGACCACCGTCCAGGGCTGGAAGGAGCGCGGGACGATCCCGCAGCCGCGCCACGCCCAAATCCTCGCCGCCGCCGAGGCGGAAGGCATTTCCCTCGATCCGGCCGAGCTCGCGGCCGCCGCCGGCGAACCGTCTCATCGCAGTACGCGCCGGTCCATGTCACCCGGCTTCCAGACCGTCGATGCGACCGCCGAGGACGCGAGCGAAACGCCCGAAGATGCAAACGCCGCGCGCGAACCGGAAGCCAAAACGGTAGAAGCCGAACAGGAAGCGGCCGAAAAGGACGAAGAGCACGAAGACGTCGAAGACGTCGAAGCCGAAGAAATTGCACGCGAAACCGATGAGCCGTCGGCGCCTCCGGTCAGTGTCCGCACGCGCGGCGGCGGATCGAGCCTCCGCGCTACCGCCATCGGCATCCTCGTGGGGCTGATCCTCGCCGCGATCATCGGCGGCGGCGGCTGGTATCTCGGCGGCGCCGGTGGCAACGCGGACACCAAGGCGCTGGCCGGCCGCATCGCCGCCGCGGAACAGGCCGCCGAGACCGCGCGCAAACAGGCCGCCGCCGCGCAAGCCGCCGCGACGGCCACCACCGAGAAGCTCGCCGCGCTCGAAGGTCCAGCGAGCGCGCAAGCCGAGCGCCTCAAGGCCGCCGAGGCCCAGGCCGCCGAAGCCGCGAAGGCCGCCGAAGCGCTCAAGGCCGACCTCGCCGCGCTCGAAACGCGTCTGAGCGCCGCCGCGTCAGGCGAAAAGCTGCAGGCAATCGGCCGCGAGCTCGCCGCGCTTCGCGCGCGCATCGAGACCCTGTCGAAGACCGCCGGCGCCGGGAGCGGCGATGGCGCTTCGAGCGCCGCGGTCGCCGAGAACGCCGGCAAGATCGCTGGCAACGCCCAAGGCGTAGCCGCAAACGCAAAGGCCCTCGCCGCCGCACAGACGCGAAGCGAAGCCCTCGAAAAAAGCCTCAAGGCGGAGATCGCGCGGCTCGAGGAAGCGGTCCAAGGTCTGACCGCCCGCCTCACCGCGCTCGAACGCCAGGTCGCCTCTACCGTCGCCGGCGCGGGGCGCGGCCGCGAAGCCTCGCTAGTCGCCGCGATCGGCCAGCTCCGCGAAGCCGTCCGCGCGGGCCGCGCTTACAAGGACGAGCTCGAAGCGGTGCGCAGCCTCGCCGAAGACCCACCCGCAGCAGCCATGACGACGCTCGAAGCGTCCGCCGCGAAAGGCGTCACCGAAGCCCGGCTGCTACGCGCGCGCTTCCCCGCCACGGCCGTCGCCGTCCTGCGCGCCGCGCGCCTGTCGAAAAAATCGAACTGGATCGACCGCGCCCTCGCCCGCGCACGCTCGGTCGTCATCATCCGGCGCACCGGCCCCGGCGTCAAGGGCAGCGGCCCGGAAGCCATCGTCGCCCGCGCCGAAGTCCAACTCGACGCCGGCGATCTCGCCGGCGCGGCGGACACCCTGAGCGCGCTTGAGGGCAAGGCTGCCGAGGCCGCCAAGCCCTGGCTCACCGCCGCCCGCGCGCATATCGCAGCGCTCGCCGCCGTCGGCAGCCTGCACCGCGCCGCCCTCGCCCGCATCGGTGCCGCCAAGCCGCCGGCGGGAACGGGCGGGAGCACCGGTGAGACCGGCGGCGGGACGACCGCCCAATGATCGTCCGCGCGCTTGTCATCTTTGCGCTCCTCGCGGGGTTGAGCGCGCTCGCCGCCTGGCTCACCGACAATCCGGGCGCGGTCTCGGTCGTCTGGCAGGGCTACCGCATCGACACCTCGGTCGGCGTCATCCTCGCGGCGGTCGCGGTGCTGTCGATCGTTCTGGCGCTGCTCTACCGGCTCTGGCGCGCGATCTTCTCCTCGGTCGGCGCGGTCAGGCGGATGCGCGGCCAGCGGCAACAGCGCAACGGCTACCTTGCCCTTTCGCGCGGCCTTGCCGCCGTCGCCGCGGGCGATGCCGACGAGGCGAGGCGCCAGGCACGGCGCGCCGACAATCTCCTGAAGGAACCGGCGCTCACCCATCTGCTCGCCGCCCAGGCCGCCCAACTCGACGACGACGATGCCGCCGCGCGCCGCTACTACGTCGATCTGATCGAGCGCCGCGAGACCGAGTTCCTCGGCGTGCGCGGTTTGCTCACCCTCGCCGAGCGCGACGGCGACAAGTCCCGCGCGCTCGAGCTCGCCCGCCGCGCCGAGACGCTGCGCCCCGAAATTCCCTGGACCTCGGAGAAGCTCTTCGCGCTCGAGATCGAGGCGGGCAACTGGGCGGCGGCCGAGCGCACCGTCAAGCAGGCCGTGCGCCGCAAGGTGCTCGACAGCGAAACCGGCAAGCGCCGACGCGCCGCCGTGCTGCTCGAGCAATCGCGCCTCACGCAGGCCGAGGGCGACGACGAGACCGCGCTGCTGTTGGCCCGCAAGGCGCTGACCGACGCGCCGGAGATGACGGCCGCGGCGATCCGCCTGTCCCGCCTTCTCCATGCCGGCGGCGAGGACCGGCGCGCCCGCAGGACCATCGAGGACGCCTACGCCCGCGCGCCCCATCCCGAGCTCGCCGCGCTCTACACGCAGGTCATTCCCTCGCCCGATCCGATCAAGCGCCTGAAGACGCTGGAGAAGCTCGAACGCCTCGCGCCCGAGCACGCGACCACGCATCTCGTGATGGCGAAGGCCTCGCTCGATGCGCGTCTCTGGGGCGAGGCGCGGCGGCATCTGAAAGCCGCCTCGGCCGACGGGCTCACGGCGGGGATCTGCCGTCTGATGGCGGCGGTCGAGGAGGCCGAGCACGGCGCCACCGACACCGCGCGCGCCTGGTACAACCGCGTCAGCGAGGCCGAGCCCGACCCCGGCTGGGTCTGCGCCAATTGCGGCGCGGTCGCCGACGAATGGAGCGCCACCTGCGCCAATTGCGGCGTCTTCAACCGCATCGACTGGACGACCCCGCCGCGCGTCAGCGCGCTACCGCCCCGCGAGGCCAAAGCGATCGCCGACAAGGCCATCGCCGCCATCGACCGCCCGCCGCCGAAACCCATGGCGAAACCGGCGCCTTCCGAACAACCGGAAACCGCCCCCTCTGAGCCCGGCACCACAACGGTCCTCCCCCCACCGCCCCAGGCCGGCGACCCGGCCGCGACGGACACGGACAAGGACTGAACGTCACACGCCACGGCACTTCGCCTCTCCCGCCTGCGGGAGAGGGAACCATCAGGCCGAGTGAACGAGATATCCACGAAAACCCCCTCGCGCCCGGCGGCCATGTCATGGTAAACGGCTTCTTAACCGCTCGCCTGCCAAGTATGGACATAAGTTTCGCGCATATATGTCGCGCGGGCCGGCGGATGAGGCGCTTGCGGGACGCGGATGATCGCCCCATATGCCTCGATGTTTCGCGCCGCCCCAAGGCCGTTCGGCGCCGATGTAGCTCAGTTGGTAGAGCAACGCATTCGTAATGCGTAGGTCGTCAGTTCGAGTCTGACCATCGGCACCATTTCCCGGGGCCTCCCGGCCCCCATTCCTTAACACTCCGTTATCCCTTCGCGCCTAGGCTGACCCTCGGCCATCGGCTTCGGGGCGCCTGGCGCCCATCCCCGGATCGAGGACAGGTTCCGCGCGCATGAAGCAGGGCAAGATCATCGGCTACGAGCTCGAAAACCGCCGGGAGCACCGGCGGATGATGATGCCGCCGATCCAGATCGAGATCGAGGGAACGGAATACACCACCGTCGACTGGTCGCTCGGCGGCTTCATGCTGGCGCCCTATACCGGCAGGCTCAAGGGCGGCGCCTCGGTCCCCGTCACCATCATCGCCTCCACCGGCGGCGACATGCGCCGCCATTTCGCGATTGCCGAGATCGTGCGCGTCGAGCGTGCGGAACGGCGCCTCGCCGGCCATTTCGACCGGCTCGACCCGCGCACCGTCGACAGCCTGGAGCGGGTCATCCTGGAACGCCTCCACCGCCTGAAAACGCACCGCTAGAGATTATTTTTGGTCGCGGTACCGGGACTCTCGCCTTGGGCCTCGGCCAGCCGCGCCTTGAAGCCCCGCGCCGCCATGGCGAAGCCGCCCTCCGCCCCGTCGACGAAATGCACGTGCTCGCTCTGGGCGAGATTGAAGACGAGACAGGTCATCAGCGCCGTATCCGCGAGCTGCAGCCCATAGACTAGCCGCCCAGCCCGGTACTCATCCTCCAGATAACGCTCGATCCGCGCCGCCTGCTCCGGGCTCACGTCGAGCACAGCGCGGAACATGCCGTCATATTTCCGGAAGTCGGTGTTGGCGCGCAGCTCCTCGCGATAGACCGGCGCGTCATAATCCCCCGCCTTCAAGTCGAAGCGCTCGATCACATACTGGATCAGCGAGGAGATGAGCGCCTTGCGGTAGGCCTTGGCGAAGCTCGCCTTGCCCTTGCTCGCCAGCGCCTCGAGCCTGAGCCCCCGCGGCGGCCAGCGGAAGCGCATCGAATGGCGGCTCGCCGGCGCGTGCGCAGGCAGGGGCTCGCCCAGGATCTCGGCGATCGCCGCAAGCACCGCGCCGAGCAGCTTCCCCTCGGTCCGGGCATCGCGGCCCTGCACCATCAGCGTCATCATCTTGCCGTTCTTGGGCGTCAGCGGCTCCCAGCGGCAGGAGAGGCCCTCGAGGTCAGGCTCACCCGGAGGGTCGCCGTCGCCGCGCGACAGGCGGACGCCGGGCGCGTCGTCCTTCAGCAGCGCATCGGCCCGCTCGATGCCGCCGCCGGCGAACATGGCGAGATAGTTGCGGGGGCTCAGCTCATACTTCCGCACCCGCACGTCGTGACCCTGGGTGCGGAGACCTGCGACCGGCACCGCGCCGACCCGCAACGACAGGCCGAAGAGATCCTGCGAGGCTGCCTGCAGCCGCAGCAGCGCCTCACTTGCCGCAGCACGCAGCGCGCCCGGCACGACGAGCGTGCCGCCATCGCCGCCGAAGACGAAGGGGATATCGACGTCGCCCCGTGTGTTGAGCACGGCGGTGATCGAGGCCGCGCCCACCATGTTGACGGCCTTGTAGTTGCCCGCCTCGATGGCGCGCGTCGAGCCCTCGACGTCGGCGATCATCACCACCCAGTCTTCGGGCACCGGCGCGTAGGCCTCGAAGGCGGTGAACTCGTCGAAGCGCTGGAACGGCGCCAGATCGTTGTAGAAGCGGTCGCTCGATGTCCGCGGCGCGTCGCCCATGGGCTCGTCCGCGCTAGTCGGGCTTCCGCCGGCCACCGGACGTGGCGCCGGATGCGGCTTCGAGCTTCCTGCCGAATGAGACCGCGCGCGGGCAGGAGATCTTCATGTCGCGTATTCCCTGGCGGGTGAGACGGCAGCGCCGCCGCGGCAATATCTTGACGCCGCTGCGGCCGAACTCGAACAGCTCGAAGCCGCAGGGGCCGCCTGGCCCGCCGTCGAGCCGGCATCTGAGCGGTGCGATGGTGATCCAGGGACAGCGTGACCGCTTGCGGCAGCGATAGGTCGCGCGCGTCGCGTCCAGAACCGTGATCTCCATTTTCCGCGGCGGCAAGGCGCGCTTATGCCCGGTGCGCTTGATGCGGATCAGGTAAGGTTTCCCCGCAGCCAGCTCACCGTCGCCAAAGCGCGCCGCGCGAAATTCCGCCGGGAAATCCTCGGCCGTCAGCTTGACCCATTCGGGCGTGTGCTCGCTCATCACCGTGACGATGCCGTAGGCGACGAACACCAATATCACCAGCAGGATCGAGCGGCGCAGATTGCGGCGGCCCGCGGTTTCCGTCTTGGCGCTGGGTCCGGGGTCTGAAGGCGGTTCGGCCATGGGCGGACTATACGAAGCGGCCGCGCGGCGGCACAGCAAAACCGCGCCCCTGTTTCCAGGAGCGCGGCTCGCTTTGAACGTAGTCGAGAAATCGGGACTAGGCGCGGCGAATGATGCACTGCGGATTGTTGCGCCCGCCGACATAGCGGAAGCTCGTCGTGCGCCAGCTCAGCATGCAGGCCTGGGCCATGTTGATGCGGTAGTGACGCATCTGCAGGCGCGTCCGCTGGGTGCAGATGTACTCGCCCGTGGCGCGGAAGCGGTTGACGAAGCTGCCCGGATGCATGCGCGCACAGTAAGCGCGGATGTTGGGCGCGCGCATCACGTAGCCGGACGGACGCGGCCTCGGACGCGGCAAAATGCGCGGGCGGGGCGTCACGATCCGGCGCTCGTTGCACAGCACATAGCCGCGGCCGAAGTTGCGGTAGCTGGGTGTGCCGGTGGTGAGCTGGCACGCGCGCGCCAGGTTCACCCGGTAGTGCCGCATCTGCAAACGCGAGCGCTGGGTGCAGATGTACTCACCCGTCGTGCGCAGCCGGTTGACGAAGCTGCCCGGATGCATGCGCGCACAGTAGGCGCCGTAGTTGGGCTGGCGCGGAGCCGCCTCGGCCGTGCCGGAAAAGGGCACCGAAGAGGCAGCGAAGAGACCGGCGGCGACAACAGCGAGGCCGGCGGCGAAAGCGGTCTTCTGAAGCGAGGCTCGAACGGTCATGGCGTGATCTCCTATCCATCGTGTAAGGCGCCCGGCTTGGGCGCTGGATTGGTCACGACGATAGGCGAGGGCGGACCGCGCTGCTGTGATCGGGATCACAGAGCGGCGAAAATAATTCCGTTTTTTCAATGCATTAAGGTTATCGACGGTTAACCATACGGTCCCATCAAAGATGAGCCAATACAAACCCGTCATTCCCGCGAAAGCGGGAATCCATCCGGACAACCGAACGGTGCTGTCGTCTACTGTGGATCCCCGCTCCTGAGCTTGTCGAAGGGCGCGGGGATGACGACTGTGCCGCGGGTCAACGCCGACAGGAACGCAAAGACCAGGAACTGCCACACCTACTTGCTGGGGGCGGTCTCCTTGGCCCCCTTGCCGGCACTCTGCGCCCCACCGGCCTTGCCGTAATTGGCGAGATCGACCTTGGTTCCGCCCTTCGCCCCCTCGCGGGGCGGGGTGGGCGTGTAATGCGCGGGCGCCGGCCCGCCGGCGGCCGTGCGGGCACGGGCCTCATCCGGCGTCTCGACCAGGGCCATCGCCGCCATCGCGGCCTTCCGGTCGACCGGCTGGGCCTCGAGGTCGTTGGGCACCGGCATCATGCTCGCGTGATAGACCGCCATCTTCTGCTTGGCCGGATCGATCACGTGGTCGGGATCGATGTCGCGCTGGTTCACGCCGTTCACCGGCTCGACGCAGACACCGTCGACGATCTCGAGATCGAGCCACCATTTCTTGATGGGCTTGCGCTTGCCATTGCCGATCTTGTCGTCGAGCCAGACCGCGATCGGCACCAGGACGGGCTTGAGGAACCGCGCATTGATGCCGCACCAGCTGGCGATCCGCTCCAGCACCGGCCCGTCCGCGTCGACCACCTTGTTGAGCGGGCAGGTCTTCATGCAACGCCCGCAGGCCGACCCCTTCGAGTTGGTCAGCCGATAGCGCGCGCAGCGCTCGACGTCGGGCTTCCAGGTCTCGTAGCCGTTGAACATGATCTTGTCCCCCCACGGGATCGCATCGCAGGGGCATTCGCGCGCGCATTTCGTGCAGTTGCTGCAGAAATACTGAAGCCCGAAATCGATCGGCTTGTCGACCGCGAGCGGCATGTCGGTTGTCATGACAACGGTCTTGGTCCGCGGCCCCATGAAGGGATTGAGCACGAGCTCGCCGATGCGGCTCATCTCACCCAGCCCCGCCTGCAGCACGAGAGGAATGTGCAGCACGTCGCTGTCGACGTTGGTCTGGCTGCGCGCCGGGAAACCGAGCTGGCGCACCACGTCGCCCATCACGCCGGCGATGTCCGCCCCGCGCAGATAGGCGCGCATCGACTGCGCCCCGGAGATCCAGTCGTCGCCCGAGGCGCCCTCCATCGTGTCGAATTCCTGGTCGATCAGCATGACCACGGCATACTTGTGGTAGGGCTCGATCGGCTCGCCGTTGCCATCATGCGAATACCAGGCATAACGCGGGATCTCGCAGATACCGGTGACCTGCGCACCCAGATGATAGCTGAGCGATTTGAGCGCGCGGGCATTCGCCGCCGGGTCGGAGTGTTTCGAAGTATCGGCCGAGGCGTCGGGCTCGCCGCCCTGGACCGGCACCATCGCCCGCATCGGCGCCATCATCGCGCCGGTATGCGGCTGCTTGAAGGCGAAGCGGTTGCGCTCGCCCTGCGTCTTCGCGCCCAGATCGCCGCGCAGCGCCCGGTCGAAGAAGGCGGCGCGCTTGGGCACCCGCGGCACCTCCTCGTCGAGGATCAGGGTCGTCGGCCGGTCGACGCGCTTCACCTGCTCCATCGGATAGTCGGAGAGATGGGTCGCCCGTTTGGCGCGGCGGTTGCGCTCGCGTCCCGAGGTGGCGCCGTCGATCCCCCACCAGTAGCGCAGCCCCCGGCGTTTGAGCGCCGCGCGCGCCAGCGGCAAATCGGTCTCCAGCGCGTAATTCGTGGTCACGGCTGCGATCGCAAATCCGCCCTCGATGAAAGGATTGCGCAAGGTCTCGCCATCACGCACCGCGAGCCCGGCCAGCACCGCGAGGCGGTCGACGTCGGCCGTGCTCGCCCCGGTGATATGCGCGCGCGCCGGGAAACCCAGCTTGCGGATATGCCGGGCGAGGCAAACCGCGATCTCGCCCGCCCGCATCTCGGCCGCCGCCGCATGGTCGGGCCCGATCCAGTCATGCGCGGGATTGCCCGCTTCGGGCACCCGGCCATGCGCGACCAGAACGACGACCGCATGGTCATGTACCGGCCCATGGCTTTGCCCAGCCTTTGGCTGGTCGGCACCGTCGCACCACGCCGTCTCGGGCACGGCGCAGATCCCGACCTGATCGGCGTTCATGAAGTAGCCGTAGCCCTTGAGGTCGATCATGCGCCGCGCGAGGTCGTCAGGCACCGGCGCGCGGACGGCGGCCAAATCGCCGTCGACCATCGGATGGAAAAGCGCGAGATAGCGACGCGCCGCCTTGCCGAGCGCGCTCGTCGCGGCGGCCGGTGCAGGCTCGGGCGGCCGCGCCGGACGCGCCGCTTCGGCCGCGATCACCGCCTCATCGCGCGGCAGCACTTCCAGCGGATAGCGACCCAGATGATAGGGCCGTTGCTCGGCCCGCGCCGTCAACAGCATGGGGTGTTCCCTCCCACTCGACCGAGGCCCGTGCGCGCGGCTCCTCCGCGACCCGGTCCGGCTCGTCTCCCGGACCAAACTCTATCACATGATAACGTCGGTTTCGCCCCGGAAGGCGGCGCGGACATGTAACGCGGACTTGTGGCCCCGATTCATGACCCAGACTTATGACCCAGACTCAGGGCTTCTTCGCCGCCCCCGCTTTGGGCTTGGCGCGCGGCCCGAACTTCTTGGGCGCCTGTCCCTTGGCGCCCGGCAGCGGCGGCTCGTTCTTGCCGTAGTGTTTCACGACGGCCCGCATCTTTCGCACCCCGGCAGTGAAGCCGCGGAGATCGAAGGCCGCCTGCTGGACATCGCCGATCGCGGGCAGGAACTGGATCTTGAGCTTGTTGCCTTTCTTCATCGCCTCGATGATCTTGGCGCTCTCATCCGGCGAGATCGGCGCCAGCGCGCGCTTCTCCGGCGCGTCGATACCGAAGCCGAACCCCTTGTCGACCCGTGCGACGACGCGGCTTTCCTTCGCCCAGCCGGTCGGCGAGATGAAAGTGACGACCTCGCTCTGCGTCGTCGCATGCACCAGCAGAATGACCCGCGGCGGGCCGGTGTACTTAGCCGCGCGCAGCTGCTTCATCTCTTTCGCCGGCAGGCGGTAGACCTGAACCTGGCCGAGATTGCAGTAGACGCGCTTCTCCGGATTGTGAAAGCACTGCAGCACCCAGGCGCCATGCCGCCCGGCGTAGAGCCGCTTGGGGGCCGCCTTGGCCGCCGCGCTTTTCTTGGCCGCGGCGTCTGCGGGAGCGGGTGACACCGCCAATCCTGCCGCCAGCAGACCGGCCAGCCCCGCAACACCCAGCGCTCGTATGGCGGGCGCTCGTGTCGCCGGTCCCCGCTTTACAGGGCGTGTCATATATATCGATCGGCGCATTCTATCGTTCCTGCCTGGGACGGACCCGTCCGTACGATGCCTGGTGAAATGGCCGCCCCATTCTGGAGACGGGGCCTTCGGGATCGAAGTGCCTGCTCCTATCATCTTCACGCGCGCCCTTCAACCAAACGAGCCGGCGCCGGGCGTTAACCAAAGGGGCCTTCGCTGCTACGATCCGGCCCGAAACCAGATACGCATAACAATACGCAAGCGAGGGGCGCAGCATGGCCGGTCCCGGTGGCGAAATCATGGCTGAGTATGTCTGCGGCAAGGGCGCGATTCTGGGCGAATGCCCGATCTGGGACGACCAGGCGCAAGCGCTCTATTGGATCGATTGCCGCGCCCCCGCGCTGCATCGCCTCGACCCCGCCAGCGGCGAGGTGCGAAGCGTCGCCGTTGCCGAGACCATCGGCTCCTTCGCGCTGCGGCGCCAGGGCGACGCGAATGGCGGGGCGGTCGCGGCGCTCGCCTCGGGCCTGCATTTCCTCGACCTTGAGACCGGCGCCACCACGCCGATCGCCGACCCCGAACCGGGCCAGCCCGACAACCGCTTCAACGACGGCCGCGTCGATCCGGCCGGGCGCTTCTGGACCGGCACGATGAACCGCCGCCACGCAGGCCCGACGGGCACGGTCTACCGGCTCGACCCTGACCGCACCCTGACACCGCAATTCGGCGACATCACCGTGACCAACGGCATCGCCTTCGCGCCCGACGGCCGCCGGCTCTACTTCGCCGACTCGCCGACCGGGACGATCGTCGTCTTCGATCTCGATCCGGAGACGGGCAGCCTCTCGAACCGCCGCGTCTTCGCCGGGCCCGAGGCCGCGCCCGGTTATCCCGACGGCGCCGCGGTCGATGCCGAAGGGTATTTATGGAGCGCGCGCTGGCTGGCCGGCTGCGTCGCCCGCTTCGATCCCAAGGGTCGTTTCGACAGAACCATCGAAGTGCCCGTCGCGCGGGTCACCTGCTGCGCCTTCGGCGGGCCGGACCTCAAGACGCTCTACATAACGACGGCGAGCCAGGGCTCGCTCAAGGACGGCCCGCCGCCCGAGCCGCTCGCCGGCGGCCTTTTCGTTGCGCATCCTGGCGTTTCGGGCCTACCCGAGCACCGCTACGCCGGATAGATATCTCGCCGAAAACCATTGTCGCGGCATAAAACGCAGCGAAAAACACAAAAACGAGCTCTATCTCGCATGACGCGCATCATGCCGAAGTTTCGTTGATTCACCGTCCGTTAACTGAAATCCACCGCGACGCGCCGACGGCTTCCGCAATAATCTTCCAAGTCCAGAGATCGATGCATCGGCAACGAGATCATCACACGACGGCGATCTCGCGCAGCGGCACCCCCGCCGCGAAGCGCCCGAAGCCGAAGCGCGTGAGGTCGAGGCTGCGATAGCCGCCATGCACGATCAGCTCGGCGGTCGCCCTTCCCGCCGCGGGCGACTGCTGCAACCCGTGGCCCGAGAACCCGTTGGCGAAATAGAAGTTCGCGATTTCCGGATGCGGGCCCAGGACGGCGTTCTGATCGACCGTGTTGTAGTCGTAATGCCCGGCCCAGGCGCCCGCCATCTTGATCGCCTCGAAGGCCTCAACCCGCGCGGCCAGCTTCGGCCAGACCCGCTCGTCGAACCAGGTGTAGTCGACCTCGAGATCGAAACAGTCGGGGTCTTCGTCCGCGCCCGGCGACACCCCGCCGATGAACTTGCCGCTCTCGGGCCGGAAGTAGACGCCGGCGGGATCGATCACCAGCGGGCAGTCCGGCAGCTCGGCGCGGCAGTCGAAGACGAAAACGAAGCGCTTCTTCGCCGTGACCGGCAGCTCGATCCCGGCCAGCGCCGCGACTTTGCCTGCGCGCGGCCCCGCCGCATTGACCGCCGCGCCACAACCGAGCCGCCCGCCCGAGGCGAGCGCAAGCGCCGTCACCCGGCCCTGCGCCATCTCGATCCCCGTCACCTCGTCGCGGAGATACGTTACACCGAGCGCGCGCGCCTTCCGCCGGAACCCGTGCAGCAGCGCCGCCGGATCGAACCAGCCCTCACCCGACAAGCCCAGCGAGCCCATCGCCACCCCCTCGACCGAGAGCCAGGGAAAGCGCGCCGCGATCTCGTCCGGTGTCAGCAGCACGTTGTCGGCGCCATGCGCCGTCTGGATCGCGTGGCTTTCTTCGAGCGCCGCCAATGTCGCCTCGCTCGCCAGAAAGAGATAGCCGCGCGGCACGAAGCCGAGATCGACCGTCTCGCCGTCGATCGCGAGCGTCTCGGCCGCCGCGTCCAGAAAGTCCCGCCCGAAGAGCGACATGGCGATATTCTCGGGCGTGGAGAATTGCTGGCGGATCGAGCCTGCCGAGCGCGTCGTGGAGCATTCCTCGTAGCTCGGATCGCGCTCGATCACGGCAATGCTGCCGTCGAAATCGGGATCGGCCGCCAGGAAATAGGCGACCGCGCTGCCGATCACCCCGCCGCCGATGATGGCGACATCGTAGCTCTCCACGTTTAGCCCTCGCCCACCAGTGTTGCGCGCCCCGAAGGGGCTCGGGCGAGCCTAGAGCACAATCCCGGTTGTTGGAATTGCGCGCCGATCAGAGTCCCTCCCCCTCAAGGGGGGAGAAAGGTAAAGGCGCAGCCCTGGCTACAGATCGTGAGCTACTCCGCCGCCACCGAGATCGTCGCGTCCTCGTAGGCGCCCGTCCCCTGCATGCCGTCGGGGAAGATGTCGCGCTCGGCGATCCAGTCCTGCGACGCCTGAAACACTTCCCGAGTGTATGGCTCGAAGACGATGCGCTCGCCCGGCCCCATGCGCCGCGTGTCGATCATCGCGTGGAAGCGCTCGGGCAGCTCCTTCAGATAGTAATGCGTATAGAGCTCCGGGCGGAGATCGATATCCTGCTGCGCGCGCTTCAGCGCGCGATAATACTTCCGCACGTCCTCCATGTCGGGCTCGCCGGTGATCATGCCCGCCATCATGAAGGTCGTGTCGCAGATCTTTCGGAAGCCGAGCTGCTCGCAGACGTAATAGGGCCCGCTGAACAGCGAGACCGCCGGGATCTTGCGATCGACCGCGAGATCGAGCCGGTTGAACAGCAGCCCGTCGCCGAAGCTGAGCTTGATCTCCTCCGGCTTCAGCCACTGCTCCAGCGCCTGAATGGTCGAGTAATGGCTGCCCGACTGATAGCCGACCGAGATCGGCACCCCCGCCAGGTCCTCCGGCTTCTGCACGTCGGACTCCGGCGGCACGAAGATCGCCGAGGGCGACACCGAATAGGCGTCGCGGTACATGCGCCCGTGCCCCGCCGCCGCCGCTGCGTTCACCGTCCAGTGGCAGGCCGAGGAGACGTCGCAGGTCCGCCCCGCCTCGAAGGTCTGATACGCCCCCACCTTGTCGCCGAGGTCGTGCACCTTGCCTGCCTTCGACTTCAGCGCATCGGCGAAGACGTAGTCGAGCCCCTCGTCCTTGAAGTAGCCCTTCTCCTCCGCCACCCACTCATGCAGCCGCATATGCGGCGCGATCACGAATTTCGAATTCTTACCCGTCGCTTCAGCCATCGTCGTCTCCTCCCGTTTGTCATGCATTCATCCCGTCCCGTCATTCCCGCGAAAGCGGGAATCCATGGCCGCCACCGACCCCGCGCCATCCGTGGACTCCCGCTTTCGCGGGAGTGACGAACTGGCATGGAGGCTTCCCAAACCGCTCAGCAACATACCGCCTCCGCCGCGGCCTCGTTCGTTTCACCAGCCTCGGCAACCCTGCGCGCGCGGATCTGTTTCAGGTGCCGGCTCATCAGCTCACGCGCGCCGGTCGCATCGCGGGCGCGCAGCAGCACGTAGATCTCGCGGTGCAGCTTCAAGATATGCTCGGCCACCTCCGGCGTGAGCGTGCGGTTGCGCGCCGGCCAGGCGACGTGCTGCAGCGAGATGAGCTGCACCTTGAGCACCGTGTTGTGCGCGGCCTCAGCGACCGCCAGATGAAACGCCTGGCTCACGGCCGTATAGGCATCGACGTCGCCGCCGAGCTTAGCCTCCGCCTCGGCGAGCAGCGCGTCCATCCGCGCGTAGTCCGCGTCGTTGGCGTGCACCGCGGCGAGCTCGGCCGTCATCGTCTCGACGGCGCGCTGCGCGTCCATGATCTCGGCGACCGAGGCGCCGATCAGCTTCAGCTGCACGGCGAGCGCGTCGGCCAGCATCTGCGGGTTGCCGCGGGCGATGCGCGCGCCGCCGCCGGCCCCCACCTTGATCTCGACGATGCCGCCGGCCTCCAGGCGCTTCATCGCGTCGCGCGCCGCCATGCGGCTCACCCCGAAGGCCGCCGCCAGATCCTTCTCCGTGCCGAGCGTGTCGCCGGGCTTCAAGCGCCCCTCATAGAGCGCGTCGCGCACCATCGCGGCCATGCGGCCGGACAAGGTGGCGACGGAGGCCACCGGTGCCTCCAGCTCCAACCCCGCCTCGCGGATCCAATCGCTCATAGTGTGGTCGCCGCCGGTCTTCNCGCCGCCGGTCTCTCGAGTTCCCGCGGGCCGCCCCACAAATGCGCGCTCACCCGCCCGATTTCGGCGCCAGCATAGCCGAAATCATATCGATATTAAAGATATTATTTTTATGGTCAACAATGACTAGATAGCGGTCTCGATGGTAATGTATCAACGACATTATATCGCCTTATCGTGGCAGACGATTTGTCTCGGCGGGCGATCACAAGGGGTGGCGATGTGGAACGACTTAACCTACACAACTTTTATGAGTTGGGGGCTGCAGTCCGCCCCCTTAAACAAATCGGCACAGACGATCCTCTCATTGAGACGTTGGGTACTCAATACTGCATATGAACAACTGGCGTATTTTGAAATATTTGAACCGGTAAAACTTAAAGTATCTGGGACAATCATTAGCGAAGTAAGTGGTATTGTTGCGGATATTCTAAATACAAGATATTACGACGGGAGTTCTCCAGCACAATTTCGAACAGATATTGATTTCAGCAAAGAAACAGTTGGATTTGAAGATTCTTTTCGTTTGCGGCAAGCAGTCGAAAGATTGGAGAATGTGATATCCGCGGAACTGCCACAAGTGGCGGCCTATCATCCTGTAGCGGTCGGTGCATACGACGTTGCCAAGCTCGTTGATGAAGCCGACACCAACTTAGTAGGCGATATTAGGGGCTTTATTGATGAGCGTGCGCAAGCCGACTATCTAGCTGCTGGACGATGCTTGGCATTTGGGTTGTCAACAGCTTCGGGATTCCACGTGACCAGGGCGACAGAAGCGGTTTTGCAGGACTACTATCAGACGCTTTTGGGGTCGGATGCAAAGGACGATCCCGAGAAATGGAATTGGTCACAATATATTCAAGCACTTCGGGAGTTCGCTAAGATTAAGTCAGATTCCGTCAAGCCTAAAGACACAACGCTGAGTCACCTGGACCAATTGCGAAAGTTCGAACGTAATCCAATAATCCATCCGAGAGCAGTTCTTGAAGCAGAGACAGCGTTTGTTCTTTTTAACAATTGTACCAACGCCATTCTTGCAATGGCTCAAGAAATCAAAGAGATCAAGGAAGGCGGCCAGCAAAAGACCTTTGAGCTCGGTGCCAATCTAGAATAACGGACATTCTAACTATCATTCCTCCCCCATCCCCTCTCCGTCATTGATTCGCCCACATTTATTAACCATAAACACCTGACCGGCCGCGGCTCTTCCGCGCCGGCTCTCGGCCCGCCCATCGGGCCACGCACCGCCACTACCACCGAAACGCCCTTCCGCACATGCGCGCGTTTCCCTTTTCCGATCTGCTCGACGGCCTGCCCACGATCAAGGTCGTCGATATCGGCGCGGCCCCGGTCGAGGGCGGCGAGGACGCTTATGCGGCCATCGTGCGGCGGGGCCTCGCGCGCGTCGTCGGCTTCGAGCCGATCGAGGAGGCCTGCGACGCCCTCAACGAGGAGGCGCGCGGCAAGCACATATATCTCCCGCTGGTGGTCGGCGACGGCGAGGACGCCACCTTCTACCGCTGCGCCGACCCCGCGCTCTCCTCGGTCTTCGCGCCCGACGTGAACGCGATGGCGCTCTTCCAGACGCTGGAGGACGCGTCCGACGTGGTCGAGCAATACGAGGTCGAGACGGTGCGCCTCGACGATATCGAGGAGGCCGAGGGCGCGGACTATCTGCGCATCGGCATCCAGGGCGGCGCGGGCGTGGCGCTGGCGGGTGCGGAACGCACGCTCGGCCACGCGGTCGTCGTCCACATCCGCGCCGAGTTCGTGCCGCTCTACGTCGACCAGCCGCTCTTCGGCGAGGTCGACGAGGTGCTGCGCGCCTTCGGCTTCGAGTTCCACAAATTCGTCGGCCTCGGCGGGCGTACCTTCAAGCCGCTCGTCGCCGGCGACAACGAGAACGCGGCCTTGAGCCAGTTCCTCTGGGCCGACGCCGTCTACGCCAAGGACTTCGCGAACTTCACCACCCTGCCCGAGGACCGCTTGCTCAAGCTCGCGGTGATCCTGCACGAGGTCTACCGCTCCTTCGACCTCGCCGCGCTCGCCATAAAGCACCACGACGCGAAGACCGACGCCGGCCTGTGGCCCACCTATATCAAGCGCCTCACCACCGACCGCCCGCCGCGCTCGGGGTGAGGGGTGCACCTGCCCCCCTATTCGTAGGGGCGGGTTTCAAGCCCGCCCGTTTTTCACCACAGAAGGCACAGAGACACAGAGACATGGATAAGCGCCGCCGCGCCTCGGATCATCTCTGTGCCTCCGCGTCTCCTGTGGTTTACTTCCTTTTGCGGCGGGGCCGGCGGGTTTAAAACCCGCCCCTACGGAAACGGACCTCCGGGGAACAGACGGGGATGGGGATAAGCTTCCGCCTGCCGCTCTTCATCATCGGCTTGCTGCTGATGCCGCTGGCGGCGGCGATGATGGTTTCGGCGGGCGTCGACATCTACGCCGACAACCCCGACTGGCGCGCCTTCAGCTATTCGGCCGCGATCACGCTCTTCGCCGGCACGGCGCTGATGCTGACCATGCGCGGCGGGGCGGCGGATCTCGGCATCCGCGAGGCCTTCGTCCTGACCACGCTCAGCTGGACCGTGATCGCGATGTTCGCGGCCCTGCCCTTCCTGCTCTCCGACGCCAAGCTGCACATCGCCGATGCGATCTTCGAGTCGATCTCCGGGCTCACCACCACCGGCTCGACCGTGCTGCCCGGCCTCGATACGCGCCCGCCGGGCATCCTGCTGTGGCGCTCGTTGCTGCAGTGGATCGGCGGCATCGGCATCATCGTCATGGCGATCGCGCTGCTGCCGTTCCTGCGCGTCGGCGGCATGCAGCTCTTCCAGACCGAATCCTCGGAGCGCTCGGAGAAGGTGCTGCCGCGCGCCACCGACCTCGCCATCGCCTCGGGCCGGATCTACGCCAGCCTCACCGTGTTCTGCGCGCTCGCCTATATGGCGACCGGCATGACCGCCTTCGAGGCCGTCTGCCACGCGATGACCACGCTCTCCACCGGCGGCTTCTCGACCTCCGACGCCTCGATGGCGAAGTTCGGGCCGGGCGCGCAGTGGTTCGCCATCATCTTCATGACCGCCGCGGGCTTGCCCTTCGTGCGCTACATCCAGGTGCTGCGCGGCAACGCCGCCCCGCTGTGGCGCGACCCGCAGGTGCGCCTCTTCCTCACCTTCGCCGCCATCGTCATCGCCGTGGTGACGGTGCGGCACTGGTGGGCCTATGGTGGCCCGCTCGAGCGGGCGTTTCGCGAGGTCGCCTTCAACGTCATCTCGATCGTGACCACCACCGGCTTCGTCAACTCCGACTACCAATCCTGGGGCGGCTTCGCCCAGGTGCTCTTCCTGATGCTGACCTTCTTCGGCGCCTGCTCGGGCTCGACCTCGGGCGGCATCAAGATGTTCCGCTTCCACATCATGGGCCGCGCCTTCACCAACCACATCTTCAAGCTGCTCTACCCACATGCGGTGCGGCCCTTCACCTATGGCGGCCGGACCGTGACCGAGCAGGATGTGGGCTCTGTGCTGGCCTTCTGGGCGACCTATGTCGCGAGCGTCGCCGCGGTCGCCTTGGCGCTCGCCGCCTTCGGGCTCGACTTCGACACCGCCGCGACGGGGGCGGCGACGGCGGTGAGCAATGTCGGCCCCGGCCTCGGGCCGATCATCGGCCCGGTCGGGCATTTCGCCAGCCTGCCCGACGGCGCCAAATGGGTGCTGTCGTTCGCCATGCTGCTCGGCCGGCTCGAGCTCTTCACCGTGCTCGTGCTCTTCCTGCCGCGCTTCTGGCGCGATTGAGGGGGCGGCCCCCTCCTTCCCTCAGTCCAGGAAGAGATCCGGCAGTAGCGGCGCGCCGGGCTTGGTGGCGTATGTCTCGAAGTCGGTCACGCCCTCCTCGCGCAGCACCTCCTCGTCGATGAAGAAGTTGCCGGTGCAGTCCTTGCTGTCGCGCGTCAGGATCGCGTGCGCGGCGTCGGCGAGGATCTCGGGCTTGCGCGTGCCGTCGAGATCGACGCCGGGGATCATCTGCAGCGCCGCCGTGTTGATCACCGTCTTCGGCCACAGCCCGTTCACGCCGATCTGGCCGCGGAACTCCTCGGCGAAGCCGAGCACGCACATCGACATGCCGTACTTCGCCATCGTGTAGGCGACGTGGGGCCCGAACCAGCGCGGGTTCAGGTTGATCGGCGAGGCCATGACGAGGATGTGCGGGTTCGCTGCCTTCTTCAGATGCGGCAGGCAGATCTGCGAGACCAGATAGGTGCCGCGCGCGTTGATCTGGTGCATCAGGTCGTAGCGCTTGATCGGCGTCGCCTCGGTGCTGGTGAGCGAGATCGCGCTCGCATTGTTGACGCAGATATCGATGCCGCCGAAGGCCTCAACGGTTTGCTCGACCGCGGCCATCACCTGGTCTTCCTCGCGGATATCGCATTGCAGCGGCAGCACCTTGCCGCCCGCCGCCTCGATCTCCTTGGCCGCGGTATGGATCGTGCCGGGCAGCTTCGGATGCGGCTCTACGGTCTTGGCCGCGATCGCGACGTTGGCGCCGTCGGCCGCCGCGCGTTTGGCGATCTCCAGGCCGATGCCGCGCGAGCCGCCGGTGATGAAAAGGGTCTTGCCTTCAAGCGATGCCATGGCGCGGCCCTCCTATTCGCCGGTGAAGCTCGGCGGACGCTTCTCAACGAAGGCACTCACGCCCTCGGCGAAGTCGGCCCGCGCCGCGCATTCGGCGAAGCTCCTGGCCTCGGCGTTCAGCTGATCGGCCAGGCTCGCATCCAAGGAGCCGTTCAGCAGCGCTTTGGTGTTGCCGTAGACATGCGTCGGGCCAATCGCTAGACGACCGACCAATTTTTTTACTGTCTCGTCGAACGCGGCCACAGGCACCGCTTTGTTGATCAGCCCGGCCTCTTTCGCTGCCGCGGCATCGAACCGGTCGCCCAGCAAGGCGATCTCAAAGGCGCGCTTCATGCCGACCGCGCGCGGCAGAGCATAGGTCGAGCCGCCATCGGGGCTCACGCCGATATGGCAGTAGGCGAGGGTAAAGAACGCGTCGTCCGCGGCGATAGCGAGATCACAAGCAGCCGCCAGGCTCACCCCGAACCCCGCGCAGGCGCCGCGGATCGCCGCCACGATGGGCTTGGGCATGGCGCGCATCGCCTTGATCACCTCGTGCACCGGATGGATGAAGGCCTCGAAGTCGCGCTCGATCACGGCCTTGTCGGGCTCGGCGTCGAGCTGATCCTTGAACCACTTGATGTCGCCGCCGGCCATGAAGTGCTCGCCGCCGGTGATCACGACCACCCGGACGCTCGCATCCGCGCCCGCCGCGGTCACCGCATCGGCCAAGCCCGTCACCATCTCGGCGTTGAGCGCGTTCAGCGCCGCCGGCCGATTGAGCGTGATCGTGGCGATCCCATCCGCCATGGAGAGCATCACCGCCTGGTTTGAGCCCCCATCCATAATCCGTCTCCCTATTTTCTCGGTTTAATAGTTGGTCGGTCGTCTAGTTACGCCGACTCAAAGCCCTTTCACGAACCCCGCCACCGCCTCGCCGATCTCGTGCGGGCTGTCCTCCTGGATGAAATGCGCGCCACTGACCGTGACCTCGCTCTGGTTCGGCCAGGCGCGGCAGACCTCGCGCACCCGCCCTGTCAGGATCGAACCCGGCTCGGCGTTGATGAAGAGCTTGGGCACGTCGGAGCCCGCAAGCCATTTCTCGGAGGTCTCGACGATCGCCTTCACATCGCCTGGCTCGCCGTCGATCGGGATCTGCCGCGGCCAGGTGAGGGTCGGCCGGCGGCTCTCGCCCGGCTCGGCGAAGGGCGCGCGGTAGTGGTTGTGCTCCTCTTCGGTCAGCCCGCGCAGCACCGCGCCCGGCAGGATGCGCTCGACGAAGATGTTCTACTCAAGCA
>JARRKQ010000045.1:0-17856 GCA_037387885.1 Alphaproteobacteria bacterium
CGCCGTAGAGGCTGAAGACCGGGATGACGAGCCGCGGGTCCTTGTAGTCCTCCGTCTCGATCATGTTGTCCTGCTTGTCGCCGCGCATCCCGTGCTGCGGGCCGAAGGCCGCGGCGAGGTCGATGTCGTCGAGGGCCGCTAGCGCGTCGAGCGCATGTACGCCGCCGGATGTTAGCGACGCCGGATGCCCCAGCACCGCCACGCGCTTGCCGGCAAGCGGCGCGCGCAGGGATTTGTCCTCAAGAAAGCGATCGAGCCCGAGTTTCATGGCGTCAGTCTAATTGGCGCAGGCGCGCGAGCGAAGCAGGGATCGTGAGGCCATCGAGCGTGTTAATCTGTCCCGGCGTCAGATGAACGACGCCGTGGCGCTTCCGAAAGGATCGAAGCGGGCCTCGATCACCATCGGCCGATCGACCATGTATTGACGGGTGAACGAACCTGTCATCATCACCTCGCCGGCTTCGAGTGCCCGACCGAATGCCGCCAGCCGGTTCGCCAGCCAAGCGACCGAGGCAACCGGGCCGGTTTCCATCACCGCCCTGCTGTCGGCGGTCTCCTGCAGCGCGCCGTCGATAAAGAGGTCGAGCGTGGTGCTTCCTAGTGCGGACGCCGCAACGCCGATCGGTGTTGCGGAGCCGAGCACGAAGGCGCGCTGTTGCCAGTTGTCGGCCGCGATGGCGTTGAGCCCGACGAGCGATTCGGGATGGCGGACCTCGAAAATCTCCAATGCGGGGGCAACGCTCGCGATCGCATCGACTGCGTCTTGGTCGCTGACATTCGGCCCCTCCAGCCGCTTGGCCATTATGACCGCGATTTCGTTTTCCCAGCCGGGCTTCCGGTAGTCGACGATCCGCCAAGTGCCGTCGTTCGGCCACTGGCCCGATGCGAAGAGCGCGCCGAAAATCGGTTCCGTCACGCCGAGCTGTTCGCGAACCGCGTGCGCGGTCAGGCCGACTTTCCAGCCAACCTGGGCGTCACCCGCTTCGACGTGCCGTTCGATCAGATCGAAACTGATTTGGTGGGCTTGGTCCTGGTCGAGCCGGTTTTCCCAGTGCGTCGGAAACGGGCCGCCGTTGCGGGCGGACCAGAAATCTTCCGTCGCCTGTGCCAGATCGTTCACGCTCGGCCCCGCTTCGCGGCTGATTCTGCTTCGCAGCTGATCGCGCTCCGCGCGATCAGTCCTTCAAATCCTCCCACAGCTCCTTCACCTTGGAGAAGAAGCCTTCGGATTCGGGGCTGGTGTTCTTGCCGCCGGCCGCCTCGAACTCGCGCAGCAGCTCCTGCTGCTTCTTCGACAGGTTGCGCGGCGTCTCGATGGCGACTTCGATATACATGTCGCCCCGCGATTTCGAGCGCAGCACCGACATGCCCTTGCCGCGGAGGCGGAACTGGGCGCCCGACTGCGTGCCGGCCGGGATGTTGACCCGCGCGCGCGTGCCCTCGACCGTCGGCACCTCGACCGAGCCGCCGAGTGCGGCCGTCGTCATCGGGATCGGCACCCGGCAATAGACGTTCGCCCCGTCGCGCTGGAAAAAGGGATGCGGCGCCACGGTGATGAAGATGTAGAGATCGCCCTGGGGCGCACCCCGCATGCCGGCCTCGCCCTCGCCGGCGAGACGGATGCGCGTGCCGTCGTCGACGCCGGCCGGGATGGTGACCGAAAGCGTGCGTTCCTTATGCGTGCGCCCGGTGCCGTGGCAGACCTTGCAGGGGTTCTCGATCACCTGACCCGCGCCGTTGCAGGTGGGGCAGGTGCGCTCGATGGTGAAGAAGCCCTGCGTCGCCCGCACGCGCCCCCGGCCCTGGCAGGACTGGCAGGTCACAGGCTTGGAGCCGCCCTCCGCGCCCGAGCCGCTGCAGGCCTCGCAGGAGACCGAGGCGGGCACGCGCACGGTCGTCTTCTTACCGTTGAAGGCGTCTTCGAGGCTGATTTCGAGATTGTAGCGAAGGTCGTTGCCGCGCGCCGCGCGCTCTTGCGTCCGCCGGCCGCCGCCCATGAAGTCGCCGAACATCTCGTCGAAGATATCGGCGAAGCCCGAGCCGAACTCGAAGCCCGCCGCCCCGCCGCCGCCCGGCCCGCCTTGGCCGCCGCCGAACGGCCCGCCGCCCTCGAAAGCGGCATGGCCGAAGCGGTCATAGGCCGCCCGCTTCTCGCCGTCCTTCAGGACGTCGTAGGCTTCGTTGACTTCCTTGAACTTGCCCTCGGCCTCGCCGTCGCCCGGATTGCGGTCCGGGTGCAGCTCCATGGCGAGCTTGCGGTACGCCTTTTTCAGCTCGTCATCGGAGGCGCCGCGTTCGACGCCGAGGGTCTCGTAATAGTCGCGCTTGGCCATTCAGGACGCTCCCGCCGCTGATCCCCTGCCAGGACCGGAGCCGTCCGCGCCTACCCCGAAATCACGTGGGCGCGGACGGTGTGTTCCGGTCATGGCTGCGGTTGCGTTACGCCGATTTCTTCTTGTCGTCGTCGACTTCCTCGAAGTCGGCGTCGACGACCTTGTCGTCGTCCTTGCCGTCGCCGGCGGGCTTGGCCTCGGCGTTGGTATCGCCGTTGCCGTCGCCGCCTTCAGCCGCCGCGGCTTCCTGACTGGCCTTGTAGATGGCCTCGCCGATCTTCTGCGCCGACTGGACGAGGGCCTGCGTTGCCGCCTCGATATTGCCCTTGTCCTCGCCTTCGAGCGCGTCCTTCAGCTTCTGCACGTCGGCCTCGACCGCCGCCTTGTCGTCGGCGCCGATCTTGTCGCCATGCTCGGTGAGGTTCTTCTCCGTCTCGTGGAGCAGGCCCTCGGCCCGGTTGCGGGCCTCGATCGCCTCGCGCTTTTCCTTGTCCTCGTCGGCATGCGCCTCGGCGTCCTTGACCATCTTGTCGATATCGGCGTCGGAGAGACCGCCGGAGGCCTGGATGCGGATCTGCTGCTCCTTGCCTGTCGCGGTGTCCTTGGCCGAGACGTTGACGATGCCGTTGGCGTCGATGTCGAAGGTGACCTCGATTTGCGGCATGCCGCGCGGGGCCGGCGGGATGCCGACCAGATCGAACTGGCCGAGCAGCTTGTTGTCCGCCGCCATCTCTCGCTCGCCCTGCGAGACGCGGATGGTGACCGCGTTCTGGTTGTCTTCCGCGGTCGAGAAGGTCTGCGACTTCTTGGTCGGGATCGTCGTGTTGCGGTCGATGAGCCGCGTGAACACGCCGCCCAGCGTCTCGATGCCGAGCGACAGCGGCGTCACGTCGAGCAGCACCACATCCTTCACGTCGCCCTGCAGGACGCCCGCCTGGATCGCAGCGCCGATCGCCACGACCTCGTCGGGGTTCACGCCGCGGTGCGGCTCGCGCCCGAACAGCGCCTTCACCGTCTCGAAGACCTTGGGCATGCGGGTCATGCCGCCGACCAGGATCACCTCGTCGATGTCGGAGGCCTTGAGCCCGGCATCCTTGAGCGCGTCCTGACACGGCTTCTCGGTCTTCTCGATCAGATCGCCCACCAGCGCCTCGAGCTTGGCGCGGCTGAGCTTGATGTTGAGGTGCTTCGGCCCGGAGGCGTCGGCGGTGATGAAGGGCAGGTTGATCTCGGTCTGCGTCGAGGACGACAGCTCGATCTTGGCCTTCTCGGCCTGCTCCTTGAGGCGCTGCAGCGCCAGCTTGTCTTCGCGCAGATCGATGCCGTTCTCTTTTTTGAACTCCTCGGCGAGGTAGTCGATGATGCGCTTGTCGAAGTCTTCGCCGCCCAGGAAGGTGTCGCCGTTAGTCGACTTCACCTCGAAGACGCCGTCGCCGATCTCCAGGATCGAGACGTCGAAGGTGCCGCCGCCGAGGTCGTAGACCGCGATCGTGCCGGCGCCCTTCTTCTCAAGCCCGTAGGCGAGCGCGGCCGCCGTCGGCTCGTTGATGATGCGCTTGACCTCCAGACCCGCGATCTTGCCGGCGTCCTTGGTCGCCTGGCGCTGCTGGTCGTTGAAGTAGGCCGGCACCGTGATCACCGCCTCAGTGACGGTCTCGCCCAGATAGCTCTCGGCGTCTTCCTTCATTTTCTGGAGGATGAAGCCGGCGATCTGCGACGGTGCATATTTCTTGCCGTGGGCCTCGACCCAGGCATCGCCGTTCTCGCCCTTGATGATCTTGTAGGGCACGAGGTCGACATCCTTCTTGACCTCGTCGTCGGAGAAGCGCCGGCCGATCAGGCGCTTGATGGCGAACAGTGTGTTCTCCGGATTGGTGACCGCCTGGCGCTTGGCGGACTGGCCGACGAGGCGTTCGCTCTCCTCGGTGAAGGCGACCATCGACGGTGTGGTCCGCGCGCCTTCGGCGTTCTCGATAACCTTGCCTTTGCCGCCTTCCATGACGGCCACGCACGAATTGGTCGTGCCCAAATCGATACCGATTACCTTGCTCATCTTTCCCTCATTTCGTTCCGGCAGACCCCTCTGGACCCGGATCCGGCACCCAGAAGGGCCCCCATTCATGAAGCGATAAAGAGCGTCGCTGCGCCCGTTGCCAGGCGTTACTCTCTCCGTTTCAGATATGGGGAGGATCGAAAGGCCCCGCAAGATTATGCCTAACACTCCGATGCACATGATTGCGGGGCCTGGAAAGCCGCAGAATCCGGGCGTTTCGGTGCGCCCGTCGGATGCGGTTTCCGGATAGACCGCGCCGTTCGCCCT
Organism: Alphaproteobacteria bacterium; assembly: GCA_037387885.1. GTDB lineage: Bacteria > Pseudomonadota > Alphaproteobacteria > JAPULJ01 > JAPULJ01 > DATKZM01. The sequence goes on from JARRKQ010000045.1 coordinate 4,654, forward strand.
GTGGAATAGTCTCAAAGCCCATGATCGTCTCCGCCTCCTACCGCAGCGACATCCCGGCCTTTTACGGGCCCTGGTTCCGCCGCCGCCTGGCCGCCGGATACGCCCTCGTCCGCAACCCCTACGGCGGGCCGGACAGCCGGGTCGATCTCCGGCCGCATGCGGTCGACGGCTACATTTTCTGGAGCCGCAATCTCGCGAATTTCGGCGAGGCGCTGGCCGAGGTGGCAGGGCAGGGCACGCCCTTCGTCGTGCAGATGACGATCACCGGCTATCCCCGCGCGCTCGAAAGCGCGGTCGTCGCCCCCGACCGCGCCGTTGCCCAGCTCCACCGGATCGCCGAGACATACGGGTCCCGCGCGGCGGTGTGGCGCTACGACCCGATCCTCGCGACCAGCCTCACGCCGCCCGATTGGCACCGCGGCAACTTCGTTGCATTAGCCCGGCAGCTTGAAGGCGTTGTCGATGAGGTCGTCGTCTCCTGGGCGACGATCTACCGCAAGACCGAGCGCAATATGATGGCGGCCGCCAAGGCGCACGGCTTCGACTGGTCCGATCCGCCCGACGAAGGGAAGCGCGCGCTTCTCGTCGACCTCGCCAAGATCGCCGCCGACCGCGGCATGCAGATGACGCTCTGCTCCCAGCCGCATCTGCTCGGTGGGGGCGTGGCGCCGGCGCGCTGCGTCGATGCGGGCCGCCTATCGGACATCGCCGGCCACCCGATCGCGGCCAAGCAGAAGGGCAACCGCCCCGGCTGCGCGTGCGCGGAGTCGCGCGACATCGGTGCCTACGACACCTGCCCGCATGGCTGCGTCTATTGCTACGCGGTGCAGAACCGCTCGCGCGCGCAAGCCCGCTTCAAGGTGCACGACCCTGCCACCGAGATGCCGCTCGGCGCCTGAGCTGCCTCCCTGCGCGATCGCGGTTGTGGTCTTGTGCTAAACTTCGCGCGCTATCCGGACATCGCTATCAAAGGAGGCAGGGCCATGTCGGACCAGCTTGCCATCGACCCGGCGCGCAGCGCGCTCCTGGTCATGGACTTACAGAACGATCTGGTGAGCAGAGGCGGGGTCATGACCACGACCGACGAGGAGGCGTTGACGCGCATCGACGCCGCCATTGCCGCTGCGAAAGCCGCCGCGCAGGCCGCGCGCGCGGCAGGTATGGCTGTGATCCACGTCGCCGTCGGCCGCAACGTCGGCGAGCCGCCTGTGAACCCGCATCTACCGATCCTGCAGTTCCTCGCCAAGACCGACGCGCTGGTGATTGGCAGTAAGGGCTTCGCTTTTCACCCCGACGCCCAGCCCGCCGACGGCGAGCCGGTGATCGTCAAGCGGAGCGTCAGCGCCTTCGCCGGCACCGAGCTCGCGCCGCTGCTGCAGGGCCGCGGCATCGACACGCTCGTGTTGTGTGGTTTCGCGACGCATATGGTGGTGATCGGCACGGCGCGGGACGCCGCCGACCGCGGCTACCGCGTGATCGTGCTCGCCGACTGCGCGACCTCGGGCGGCCTCGATCGGCACGAGGCGGCGCTCGCTAACATCGCCATGATCGGATCGGTGAGCGACGGACAGGCGTTCGCTGGGGCGCTCGCGGCTTAAGCCACGAGACTACGCGCTCGTATCGACCTTCGAGCCCTTGTCACCGTTCGGGTCGCCGCCGCCGTTCTTGCCGCCGTCACCCTTGGCGACGCCGACCATGGCGGGGCGCAGCAGACGGTCGTGGATCGTGTAGCCGCTTTGCAGCACCTGCACGACCGTGCCGGCGGGCTGGCCGCTGTCGGGCACCTCCATCATCGCCTGATGGAGGTTGTGGTCGAACTTCTGGCCGTCGGCTTCGATGCGCTTGATGCCGTGGCGCTCGAAGATCGAGTGCAGCTCGCGCTCGGTCATCACCACGCCTTCGATCAGCGTCGCGATCGCAGCGTTCGATTCGGCCGCATCCTCGGGCACAGCCTCGATGGCGCGGCGGAGATTGTCGGCAACGCCCAAAATGTCCTTGGCGAAATTGGTCGCGGCGTATTTCAGCGCGTCGGCCTTCTCCTTCTCGCCGCGCCGGCGCACGTTCTCGATCTCGGCCAGCGCACGCAGATGCTTGTCACGGAACTCGGCGACGTCGGCCTCGAGCTGCGCCATCGGATCGGCACGCTCTTGGCTCTCCTCCGCCTTGTCCGCCTTATCATCTGCGCCGCCTTCGGTCGGCTCGAGCGCGGTATGCCCATGCTCATCGCTGGCCAGATCGGCCTCGCTCATATGCTCCGCCCCCGCTTCGGAGGACTTCTCCTCGGGCGCCGCGTCATTGGCGGCGCGGTCGTTGGCGGGTTTCGATGTCTTCTTGTCGCTCATGCGGTCTCAAAAGGTCTGATTGCCTGGATGTGTAGGAAAGGGCGTCGAACGACGCTCAGCCGAGCAGCTTGCCGACGACCTTCGCGGTGTGATCGACCATCGGAACGATGCGCGCGTAGTTGATGCGGGTCGGCCCGACGACGCCGATGGCGCCGATGATGTGCTCCGACCGGTCGCGGTAGGGCGCGACGATCATCGAGCAGCCGGCGTGATTGAAGAGCTCGTTCTCGGCGCCGATGAAGATCTGCACACCTTCGCCGTGCTGCGCCGCCTCGACCAGCCGCAGGTAGCCTTCCTCGCGCTCCAGCATGTCGAAGAGCGCGCGCACCCGCTCGATATCGTCGAGCGCGGTCACGTCGTCGAGCAGATGCGCATGGCCGCGCAGGATCAGCGTGCCCGTTTCGTCGTCGCCCGACCATGTGGCGAGCCCGGCCTCGACGATCTGTTCGGTCAGCGCATCGAGCTGCGTCTTGTGCTGCTCGATCTCGGCGGCGATTGCTGAGCGCGCTTCGTTCAGCGTGCGCCCGGCCAACCGCCGCGAGAGATAGTTCGTCGCCTCGATCAACGCCGAGGCGGGCATGCCGAGCGGCACCGAGACGACGCGGTTCTCGACCAGCCCGTTCTCCATCACCATGACGACGAGCGCGCGGCCGGGGCCGAGATTGACGAATTCGAGATGCCGCAGACGGTTGTCGAGCTTGGGCGAGGAGACGACGCCGGCGCAGCCGGTCAGCCCCGACAGCGTGCGCGAGGCATGGTCGAGCACCTGCTCCAGGCTCTTGCCGGCGCCGGCGCATTGCGCCTCGATGTCGCTGCGCTCGTGCTCGGCCAGATCGCCGATCTCGAGGATGCCGTGGACGAAGAGCCGCAGGCCCGCCTCGGTCGGCAGCCGCCCGGCCGAGGTGTGCGGCGCGAAGAGCAGCCCGGCATCGACCAGATCCGCCATCACGTTGCGGATGGTCGCCGGCGACAGGCCCATGCCGCTGGCGCGGCTCAGCGTGCGCGAGCCGACCGGCTCGCCGGTCTCGAAATAAGCCTCGACGATATGCCTGAAAACCTCGCGCGACCGCTCGTTCAGCTCGGCGATCGGCGAATGCGTCATCTCCGTCATGGATGCCTAAAGCCTCGCGATTTCCCGCCCTTCGGAGGCCGTGGAGCGGCGTGCCGAGGGCTGAACGAAATGTAGTGAGGGCCCCATGCTCCGTCAACGAAGGGGATATTCGGCCGCGGGCCGGTGCCGTTCCCACGTGAGTGGAAATAGGCTAGCTTGCCGCGTAAATCTGGGAGCAAGGGTCCTCACAATGTCTAATTCGACCGAAAGCTGGGCGCGTCCCTCGGGCCGCACCGCCGACGCGCTGCGCGCCGTCACGCTGGAGCCCGGCTGGGCCAAGCATGCCGAGGGCTCGTGCCTGATCGATTTCGGCTCGACCCGCGTGCTCTGCACCGCCTCGGTCGAAGAGCGCGTGCCGCCCTTCCTGCGCAACTCCGGGCGCGGCTGGGTGACGGCGGAATACGGCATGCTGCCCCGCTCGACGCATACGCGCTCCGACCGCGAGGCCTCGCGCGGCAAGCAGTCGGGCCGCACGCTGGAAATCCAGCGCCTGATCGGCCGCTCGCTCCGCGCCGTCACCGACATGGAGGCCTTCGGCGAGCGCCAGGTGCGCATCGACTGCGACGTCCTGCAGGCCGACGGCGGCACCCGCACCGCCTCGATCACCGGCGCTTACGTTGCGCTCGAGCTCGCCTTCCGCACGCTCATCGATGCCGGCGAGATCGATGCGAGCCCGCTCACCTGCCCGGTCGCGGCGATCTCCTGCGGCATATATAAGGGCGTGCCCGTGCTCGACCTCGACTATGACGAGGACAGCAACGCCGAGACCGATGCCAATTTCGTGCTCACCGGCGACAGCCGCCTCATCGAGGTTCAGATGACCGCCGAGACCGAGCCCTTCATCGAGTCCGACATGCACGAAATGCTCAGCCTCGCCAAGAAGGGCGTGAGCGAGCTGGTGGCGCTGCAGGACCAGGCGCTCGCGGGCTAGCCAAACAAGGCCGGCCAAAGACGATATGCCCCGCGCCTTCACCGACAAGACACTCGTCATCGCCAGCCACAACCCCGGCAAGGTGCGCGAGATCGCGGACCTACTCTCGCCTTACGGCGTCGAGGTCGTCTCCGCCGCCGCGCTCGATCTGCCCGAGCCGGTCGAGGACGGCGACAGCTTCGAAGCGAACGCCGCAATCAAGGCGCATGCGGCCGCCGACGCCTCGGGTTTGCCCGCGCTCGCCGACGATAGCGGTCTCGTAGTCGAGGCGCTGGGCGGCGAGCCCGGCATCCATTCCGCGCGTTGGGCGGGGCCGCAGAAGGATTTCATGGCCGCGATGGAAAAGGTCGAGGCGGGGCTGAAAGGCCAGGAGAACCGCCGCGCGCATTTCGCCTGCGTCCTCGCGCTCGCCTGGCCCGACGGTCACATGGAAAGTTTCGAGGGCCGGGTCGACGGCACCCTCGTCTGGCCACCGCGCGGCGACAAGGGCTTCGGCTACGATCCGATCTTCGTCGCCTACGGATATGACATCACCTTCGGCGAGATGGAGCCTGCGAAGAAGCACACCATCAGCCACCGCGCCGATGCCTTCCGCAAGCTCGTTAAGGCGTGTTTCGAAAAATAGAGCGCGCCTGAAAAAAATCAGCCGCCGGTTCCGGAAGAAGACTTACGACGCATTACGATCATCCTCTATCCTATTACTATTATTGAGGTTTTTGCTCGCATCTCCGGTGTTGTCGACCGCGACTTCGGGAGTTTTTCGGGACACAGCCTCCATTGCGGCGCGCATGTCGTCCATCACGACGTGCGCATAGCGGGTCGTTGTGGCGATGTCGGCGTGGCCCAGGATCTTCTGAACAACGGCGAGGTTGCCGGTCCGCCGCAGGATGCGCGTGGCGGCCGTATGGCGCAGGTCGTGGAACCGGAAATTGGCAATCTTCGCCTTGCGTAGAGCGGCCCGCCAAACCTTACGCCAGCCGTCGCGGCTGAAGGGATAGCGCTCGCCCCGCACGTAGCCGCCGTAGCCCCGCTGGCGCTCGTATGTGAACACGTAAATCGGGTGCCGCCCGCGCTCATTGGCGAGCAACATGGTAAGCTCCTGGGTGAGCGGCAGCATGTGGCGCTCGCCCGCGCGCCTCGACTTCACTTCGCGAAGCGTGATCGTGCGGGCCTGATAGTCGACGTCCGCCCAGGTGAGGCGCCGGGCGCTCGATATCCTTGCGCCAGTCAGCACGCAAAAGCGCACCAACGGCACCATATCGGGCCGCAGAGCGGCCATCAGCCGACGTTCTTCGTCCGCGCTCAAGGTGCGCTCGCGCGGCGCCGGCTCCTTCAGCGCATGTCGCCGCCAGTTGGGCATCTCCCCGATATCAATGGCCCACTCGTCGCGCGCCTTGACAAACACCGCGCGCAGGATCGTGACCTCGCGGTTGACGGACGCGTTCGAAACCTCGGCCCGCCGCTTGGCGATATAGTCTGCCACTTCGGCGTTGCCGATCTCAGACAACAGGGCGTCGGAGCCAAGGCCCGTGAGCAATCGGGCGAGCCGATCGTCGATGTCGCGAGCGGACGGCAGCGCGCTAGCGTGCTGTTCGAAGTAGCGCCCGAAGGCGTCGTTAAGCGTCATCGACGGCCGCTTGCGAAGGTGGACTTGGTCGATGGCCTCGACGCGCTTGCGCGCGGCTACGGCCTTTGCCGTCCCTTTGTCCTTTGCGCCCGTGCTGCCGTGAAATCGAACACCTTTGATTTGGAAGTCGTAGTGCCAGTACGGTGAGCCTTGCGGTCTGTAGACGGACATAGCATCTCTCTCCGGCTCTTGATGAACTCCTCAAGGTCGCATGGGGCGAACCGTTTCCCGCGCTTCCCGATTTTCACGTAACGAATGTCGCCCGCACTCACATGGTCGCGAAGTGTGCGCTCGCTCACCGCATTAACCCACGAGAACGGGCGGCGCTTGCCGGGAACGGTTTTTGCTAGCGCCTCGCTTCTGATGAAGCCCCGCCCAATCCATGAATTGACGACGCGCTGCGTGCACTGTCCTTCACCAATACGTGAACGTCTTCACCCTACAGGACGAGGTGAAGGGAAAGATCGTCCAGGCCCTCCAGGTAAAGCTAACGGCGAAGGAAAAAGCGCAGCTGAAACGCAAGCCGACGAGCAATCTTGAGGCTTACGATCTGTACCTCAAGGCGGAACGGCTTCGCTTGACGCTGGACTGGACCAACTATTCCGAAGCGTTCGCCCTGTTCGACAAGGCGCTCGAGCTCGACCCAAATTTCGTCGATGCCCATGTCGGCAACGCCAAGGCGTCATTCCGGTGTTTTGGGCGTTTCATTGTGGGGGTCAGCGCTGCAGACGGCAGGGCAGAGCGGTTATTACTATCAGTCGTTATTGGATCGTAGAGGGTCTCTGTATCTTTCAGTTTGTCTCCACAAACAAACCGGCTGGAAACGCCGCGACAGCCACCCGAGGCCTCCTACTCGTGGCGTCGTCTTGTGGACGTGTTGCGGGTCACCAGTCGTGGCGGGAGTTTGATCAAAACGGAAACCAGGGGAGGGGTTTGTGACCGCCCCTCCCCGGATATCAGCTCCGATGGTCACTGACAATTGGCCGACGCCGATGGTCCGAGACCGTGCCAGGTTGCTGGGGGCCGATCCTACCGTTGCAACCCGCTTTCGCTACACACTTGGCCATTTCCCTATAACCCCTGCCGGATTTCTTGGCGGCACGTCCGACAGCCTTGCCGCCGCGTCCGATAGCCTTGCCGGCGCGTTTGGCTGCGCGCCCGTAATCCCGTCCGATCTCCTTCGTAGTTTTCCAGGTCATGGCCTTTTTGATAAGTTTGCCGCGTTTCCTGGCTTCCCGCCCGACAGCCTTGCCGCCTTTCTTGACCGTACGGCCGACCTTCTTTGCGGCCTTCTTGATCGAGCCGAGGCCAAAGGCCTGTGCGTCGGGGGCAAACGCTATGCTGGTCACGCTTGTAGTGCCCGCGACGGCGAACGTCACGGCGAGCACCACGAACAATTTCTTCAACATCTTTCGACTCCTTATCCTGGTTTCATTTCACTCCCTTCCAGAAGGAGACGAGACCGGAACTGGGGCCCATCCACGTCGCTCGGTCGAGAGGCGGGCCGAGGCCCTATTTGGTCCGGAGCGACATTGCCCCGGTCGTCATGGTGCGTGTTCTAACAACCCGCGCCTGAACCGAGCCTGAGGTCGCTGTTCATACGGCGTTCACCTGCACGAAACGGCTTGGCTGAGACAGAGCCTCCGTTAGATAACCAACTCCACAGGCCCATTTAATCTGACGACGGACAGCATTGCAGGAGAACGATTGTGCGTACGCATAAGGGCACCGGCGCCTGCTCAGATAAATAGTTTCTCCGCAGCTCCAAATGCCCGACACACAAGCGCCTACTAGCCGGACAGCATCCGCCATGCTGACATGACGACACCAGCACGATAAAAACGTGCTAGCGTGACACGGCGTATATGAAAAAAAGGAGCGGGTAATGTTCAATTCAATATCCAAAGGATTCGTCGCAGCGGCAATTGGGTTTGCAACGCTGCTTGGCGCAGCCGGCGCCGCGCAGGCCGAAAAATTCAAGGTCGGCATAGCGACATTCCTGTCGGGCCAGGCGGCCGAGAGTTTTGGCGTGCCGGCGTGGAATGGCGGCAAATTGTTGATCGAGGCGCTGAATAAGGGCGGTGTGCTGCCGCCTCCCTACGACAAGAAGGGTTTTGGCGGCCTGGAGATCGAGGTCGTCCTGACCGATGAGGCCGGCGGCGCCACCAAGGCGGTACAGGAATTCCGCAACCTGGTTCAACGCGAAAAGGTCGATGCCGTTCTGGGTTACGTCAGCTCGGGAAATTGCCTTGCCATCGCACCGGTCGCCAATTCGCTCAAGGCCTTTACCATTCTGTATGACTGCGGCACGCCGCGCGTATTCGAAGAAGCGTCATACGACTACGTCTTCCGCTCGGCGGCCACGGCGGTCATGGATAGCGTTGCTCTTGCCCGCTACATGAAGTCGCGCGGCATCAAGGTCACCAGTTTCGCGGGCATCAATCAGAACTACGCGTGGGGCCAGGATTCCTGGGCCGATTTCGCCGCGTCGATGCACAAGCTCTATCCCAACGCCAAGGTAAAGACAGCGCTGTTCCCGAAATTCGGCGCCGGTCAGTACGGCACCGAGATCTCGGCGTTGATCAGGCAAAAACCGACCCTGTTGCATTCCAGCCTGTGGGGCGGTGATCTTCAGGGCTTTGTCTTGCAAGCCGGTGCGCGTGGCCTTTTCAAGAGAATGAACGTCGCCCTGGCGGCGGGCGACCATGTGATCCCGAAGCTTGGCAACAAAATGCCCGATGGGGTGATCCTGGGCGCGCGCGGCGTCAACGGATTGGCTGCCAAGGCGCGGCCCAATGCGCTGACCAAGTGGTTGTGGAAGGCTTACACCGAGAAATACAAGACCTTCCCGGTTCAAGCGCCCTACCGCATGGTGCAAGGTTTACTCGGCCTCAAGACCGCGGTTGAAAAGGCCATGGCCGCCAATGGCGGCAAGAAGCCGAGCCAAGCGGAACTGGCGGCGGCCATGAAGGGCCTGGAATGGGATGCGCCCTCCGGTCACATCAGCATGGCATTAGCCAACGGCCATCAGGCCATCCAGCCGAACGCCATCGGCCGCACCAAATGGGACAAGAAGACCGGCCAAATGACCCTGGTCGACGTCGAGTACTATGGCGCGGAGTGCGTAAACCCGCCCGCCGGTATGAAGGGTGTGGATTGGATCAAGAAGGGTTTTCCAGGCGCCAAATGTAAATAGGCACACGGCGCGCTCGTGATGTTTCCGGCACTTAAACGGCCCCGCGCCCCCACACACGGCGCGGGGCCTGTTTACTGCTCTAACTCGTCACGCCGAGCGGGGTTTTTCAGACGCTACTGCAGCGTTTGCCAACCCTAGCCCGCAACGAAAAACATGGACCTCCTTGCAGTCATATTGGTTGACGGGCTGATCTATGGAGCCTGGCTCTTTATCGTTTCGGTCGGGCTGACGCTGGTCTTTGGTGTCCTCAACGTCCTCAATATCGCGCATGGCAGCTTGTATGCGATTGGCGCCTATACCACGGCCAGTGCCGTTGGACTCTATTTCGCGCAGGGCGGCGACAGTTTTCCCCTTGGCAGCTACGCGGTGATGGTGCTTGCCGCGGCGGTCGTCGCCGTGGTTGTCGGGCCGATCCTCGAGCGTGGATTGCTGAGGTATTTTTACGGACGCGGCGAGGTTGTCATCGTTCTGGTGACGTACGGCGTCTTCCTCATCCTCGAAGACGTGATGAAACTGGTTTGGGGGGTCGATCCCTACTTTGTCTCGCAGCCTTACGCGCTGTTGGGAAACATCGAATTTGGGCCGCTGATTTATGTCGCCTACGATTTCCTGGTCATCGCCATGGCCATAGCGGTTGGGCTGCTGGTGTGGTTCGTGCTGAACCGGACCCGCAAGGGAAAGATCGTCCTGGCCGTGATTCACGACCGCGAAATGAGCGAGACGATGGGCGTGAACGTGCGGCGGGTCTTCGTGGTCTCCTTTTCGGCCGGCGTCTTTCTGGCGGCGCTGGGCGGTGCAATCACCGCGCCGATGATTTCCGTCACGCCGGGTCTCGGCGTCAGCGTCATCATCACCGCCTTTGCCGTCGTCATCATCGGCGGTTTGGGAAGTATCGAAGGCGCGGCAATCGGCGCCGTTCTCGTCGGGATTGCGCGAGCCGCATCCGTTCACCTCATGCCTGAGGCGGAGCTGTTCATCATTTATCTGGTGATGGCGGTGGTATTGCTGTTTCGCCCCGAAGGCCTGTTCCAAAAGATCCAGGCGAGGAAGATATGAGCTTCCTCAAGAGCTTACCTAGCCGATCTCTGATCCTCTTTTGCATCCTGGTTGGCCTTGGCTTCGCCATGCCGACCTGGGGGGTGTTTCTCGTCACCATCGCGTTTGCCAAGGGCCTGGTCGCGCTGGGAAATGTGGCAATGATGCGCGGCGGTCTCGTTTCCTTCGGCCAGGGACTCTATTACTGCACCGGCGCCTATGTCGCCGGATTTATGGCGATCCACCTTGGCTTCAGCGACATCTTCCTTTTGTGCCTGGCGGGTGTTTTCGTCAGCACGATCGTCGGCGCAATTCTGGGGCCGATCCTGTCGACCTATCGCGGAATTTTTTTCGCCATGCTGTCGCTCGCAGTATCGATGATCCTTTACGGCGCATTGTCGAAGGCGACGGCTTTGGGAAGTACCGACGGGTTGACGCTGCCGGGGCCGACATTCTTGGGGTTCGCCCCCGAAGGCCGGGCGTTAAGCCTTCACCTTTACATATTCACCGTTACGCTCGTCGTCGCGGCCGGGACGCTTATGCGGATGCTCTTTGATTCCGAGCGCGGTCTGATAACGCTCGCCATCAAGGACAATGAGCTGCGGGTAGAATATCTCGGCGCGTCCGTCCGCGCGACGATGTCGGTCAACTTCGTTATTGCCGCCGCGCTGGGGGGACTTGGCGGTGTGATAGCGGGTCTGGCGATCGGCCACGTGGATCCCGAATACGCGTACTGGACGACATCCGGGGAGTTCGTTTTCGTGGCGATCCTGGCCGGCCATTTCTCGGTCGGCGCGATATTTATCGCCTCGGTCATTCTGGAACTCGTTCGCTCATTCTCGAGCCTCTATTTTCCCAATACCTGGCAACTTGCCCTTGGCTTGTTCCTGCTCTTAGTCATCTTGTTGCTGCCCGATGGGCTGGGATCGCTGATGAAGCGGTGGTCCCGGGCCACGGCCGCCTTCACGAAGAAGCGAATATGACGGCGGTCGCCTTGCAGGTGGATGACCTGCACAAGAGGTTCGATGCGGTCACCGCCGCAGAAGGCATATCCGTCACGGTCCCCGAAGGCGTGGTGTGGAGCCTCATCGGATCGAACGGCGCCGGCAAGACAACGTTCGTGAATATGGTCACCGGCTACATCAAGCCGGATCGCGGGCGCATCCAATTCCACGGAAGCGATATCACCGCGTTGACGCCGCGCGAGATCACCCGGCTGGGCATGCGGCGCTCGTTCCAGATACCGCAGCTTTGCGCCGAGCTCACGGTTCTTGAGAACATGCTTGTTTCCTGCGCCATCAATCAGGACCGCAAGCCGTCATTCTGGCATCCGGCGACCTCCAAGGACGATGTCGACAAAGCTATGGAGATTTTGGCGCGTTTCAGAATCGCGGAATCCAGCAATCATCGGATGGCGGAACTCTCTGGGGGCGCGCGCAAGCTGCTCGACATAGCGATGGCGCTCTACGGAAATCCGAAGGTCATGCTGCTTGACGAGCCGACCAGCGGCGTCGCGGCGGAGGAGAAATTTCCGATCATGGACCGCGTGATGGAAGCGCTGTCGAAAGAAAACGTAACGACGCTTTTCGTCGAACACGACATGGATATCGTCACCCGATATTCCGACCGGGTCCTTGCATTTTATGACGGACGCATCATCGCCAACGATTCCCCCGACGAAGTGCTGGGGGACGAAGACGTCCAGCGATACGTAACCGGGACGGTCACGTGATGCTCGAGCTTGATGGCGTGCAAGTGACCATTCATTCCGTCAAGATTTTGCACGGCGTGAGCCTTGCCATTGAGGACGGCGAACTCGTCGGACTGATCGGCCGCAACGGCGCGGGAAAAACCACGACGATGCGGTCGATTGTCGGGCTGGAGCGGCTGGCCGACGGCGAGGTGTGGTTTCGCGGAGAAAGGATGGGCGGAACCGACGCGTATAGGCGGGCACATATGGGCATTGGCTACATGCCCGAAGACCGGCGCTTGGTACCCCAACTCACGGTCGAGGAAAACATCCTCCTGCCGAGTTGGGCGAATGACAAACTCGAACCGGTGGCGGGCCTCAAATTCGCCTACGAGCTTATGCCGGAGCTTGAGGCCATGCGCCAGCGAAAGGCGCTTCTGTTGTCCGGCGGGCAACAAAAAATGGTTGCACTGGCCAGAGCGCTCATGGCCGGAACGCATCTTCTGCTCCTCGACGAGCCGTTCGAGGGGGTCGCGCCCGCCTTGGCCAAACGGTTGTCGGAAGTCATTGCGAGTTTGCGGCAATCGAAGCGTTCGGTCCTGATCGCCCAGTCGCAATTGACACATTCCTCGACCCTGCTCGACCGGGAATACGTCATCGAGCGGGGCCGGGTTCTCAGTGAGAAAGACAGTGCTGGAGAAGCCGCCAATTGACGGCGGTGTCATCTACGAACGCCCTGCTATTGTTTGAATCCGTTCAAGAGCGCGGATTGATTGCGCAACCGTTCAACGCATGTTTCAAGACTTCCATGAACTCGACCCGCGTCGTCATGGATGGCAAACCTTCGCGAACTTATTCCGAAGGATGCCGCATAGGCGGCATTCCAAGTCGAACCAAGTGACCACCTCATCGAATTTGCGCGCCTTCGATCAAGAAACGAGGAATGTCCGGTGCAGGCTAGTAGCGGAGGTCATCGATGCTGACCGGCATGTCCGCTTTCCGCCCAAAAGCGGACGTCACGGAAGTGATTCTGCCTTCCGGACCTTGGCGGGCGAATGGGCAGGCTGATCGCCCCGCTTGCTTTCAAATCCGATTATTGGGTCTTATGGGCAAACCCATAGGCAGATGTGGGCAAACCCATAGGCAGATGGGGCTATCAATGTCGAACGGGCCCGAAAAGAAAATCCTGAGCCTGAGCGCGGTGCTCATGACGGTCTACGTTGTGGGCTTCCTTGTAACCGCAGGCTATTACGTGATCCGCGGACTGATAA
>JARRKQ010000046.1:0-17827 GCA_037387885.1 Alphaproteobacteria bacterium
CACGCTGCACGCTGCCGGCGGCGCCCCCGACCGGGTCGAGCGCATGAGCCCGCTGATACCGCTCGGCCGCGCCGGCCAGCCGGAAGAGATCGCCGAGACGGTGCTCTTCCTGCTCTCCGACGCCGCGTCCTACGTCACCGGCGAGGTGGTGAGGGTTGCTGGCGGGCGTTGAAGGGAGGGGCACAAGTTACTGAAGTTTGCTCACATCGATGAAGATGTCGTGCATGTAAGCGGAGAGCTTGTGACGACGTAGGCCAAGCAAGCTTTTTGTCAGAACGATAGCACCCATCCATTCATCTACAGTTGATGGCCCACCCATTTCTCTATCATTCACGAAGTAAACGTTGCCAAGATGTGCATTTATTGAATGCACATTCCGCAAGAAATAGAGATGCGCGACTCGATTTGCGTACTGATAGACAGGCCCATTCCAATCCAAATTCGAAGGCGCCGCGCAGTATGACTGCACGGATGCGAGGCTTGATCGAATAAGATCGACCGACAATTCGTTTCTGGCCGAACTTGGACCGGAGATCATTTCTCCGATGTGCGCTTTGGCCTCGATGAGTAGCACCTTGTCGCTGCCGATGCGTGCCAACCCATCCCAGTTAGGACCGCTAGCAGGCCAGAATTTTGACAGCTCGTCCGAGTCGAGCGGAATATTTAAACGCTCCAGAAAGTCACCATCGCTGTATTCAGCGAATTGATCGTCCTGCAATGGTGAAAGCCACTCAATGAGGCTGTCCCGATCAATGCCAAGCTTCGTGGAAACTTCGCCATTGATTAAATCTGACCGCTTATTGATCAGCTCCTGCATCCACCTTTGGCTTCCGCGAGCCGCGTGAGTTTGTGTTTTCCGTGCCATCGGATTGACCTTTCGTAGGCTTGCGCCGCATTCGTCCGCCTAACCCTCCACCGAGACCCCGAAGGCCTGGCGCATCGCCTTGTAGCCTTCCTGCGCCACCGACCAATGGCGGCCGCCGATCATGCCGCCGTCGACCAGGATGTCCGCCCCGTTGATGAAGCTCGACTCGTCGCTGGCCAGAAAGACGGCCGCATTCGCTATGTCGTCGGGTAGCCCGGCGCGTCGGATCGGCTGGGCCTGGGCGAAGGCGGTCTTCATCATCTCGGCGGTTTTCTCCGCGGCCTCGGTTTCCAGCCCCATCGCCTTGCCGAAGATGCCGGTCGCGATGGCGCCGGGGGAGATCGAGTTGACGCGCACGCCGACCTCGCCGAGCTCCATGGCGACGCAGCGCGAGAGGTGGATCACGGCCGCCTTGGCGGCGGCGTAGATCATCGAGGACGACCAGCCCGCCTGATGCCCGGCGATGCTGCCGTTGTTGATGATCGAGCCGGCGCCGTGCTTTTTCATCACCGGGGCGGCGTGCTTCATGCCGAGCATGACGCCGCCGAAGAGCACCGACATGGCCTGTTCCGGCGCGTCCAACGGAATGCCTTCGATGCCGCCCGTCGGCGCCGGACAGCCGGCGTTGTTGAACAGCACGTCGAGCCGGCCATAGGCGGCGATGGTCTTGGCGATCAGCGCCTCGACATCCTCCTCGCGGGAAACGTCGGTGCGGATGAAGCGCGCATCCCCGCCGCCCGTACCTGCATTTATCGCTTCGGCCAGCGCCTCGCCTTCCGCCTTGCGCCGGGCGGCGATGATGACCTTCGCCCCTTCCTCGGCGAAGCGCTCGGCGGTGCGTTTGCCGATGCCGCTGGTGCCGCCGGTGACGATGGCGACCTTGCCCTGAAGCCTGGCCATGTCGGTGTCCTTTCGGGTCTGGATTTCGCCTGCCTATCTCCCCCTTCTAACGGATCGCCGGGTCTGCGCAAAACCGTGCCCGATGCGTCGATGCCGCGCCGAAAAGTCGCATCGAAAAAAATCCTTTCTGAGGCGTTAAACCCCCTCTTGCGGAACCCGCATTCATGTCCATGTGAGCCGGGTCATGGCTACGCGATTGGCATCAGTCACTGCCCTCCTGATGGGCACGCTCGTCTTCATGCTCGGCAACGGCTTGCTGGGCACGCTGGTCGCTGTTCGCCTCGACAAGGCGGGCTACGACACGGTGGTCGCGGGCGCGGTGATGGCGGCCTACTTCACCGGCCTGATCGCCGGGTGCCTGCGGGCGGGGGTCATCGTCGCCGCCGTCGGGCATATCAGGGCCTTCGCCGTGTTCGCGGGATCGTCGGCCGCGCTGGCCGCGACCTTCACCCTGACCGACGATCCGATCGCCTGGGGACTGCTTCGTCTCCTCGGCGGCTTCTCCATCGCCGGCCTCTTCATGGTGATCGAAAGCTGGCTCAACGACGCGGTCGAGAATGAATGGCGCGGGCGCATCCTCTCGACCTACATGGTCGTGGTCTATCTGTCGCTGGGCCTCGGGCAGCTTCTCCTCTCGACCTATCCGATCGAGGGCATGCAGCTGTTCACCATCGTTTCGATGCTGTTCGCGCTGTCGCTCATTCCGGTTTCGATGACCCGCCAGGTGGCGCCGCAAATCCCGGAAATGGAGATCATGGGTCTGCGCGGGCTCTATCAGATCTCGCCCCTGGGCGCGGTCGGCTGCGCTGCGGCCGGGCTCCTGCTCGGCGCGTTCTATGGCTTGACGCCGATCTTCGCCCAGCGGGTCGGCCTTGGTGTCAGCGGGGTTTCGATGCTGATGGCGGGGGCCATCGTCGGCGGGCTGGCGGTTCAGTTCCCGGTGGGATTCCTCGGCGACCGCTTCGACCGCCGCATGGTGTTGACCATCTCGCTATGGATCATCTGTGCCTCGGCGGTTGCCGTCGCCTTCGCGTCGCTGACCGGACATTTCTGGCTGATCGCTGTGTGCGCCGCGGGGCTGTGCTGCGCCTTTGTGATCTACCCCCTGGCGATCGGCCACGCCAATGACCGTGTGCATGGCGCCAGCCGCATGGCCATAGCCGGCGGCCTGTTGCTGACCTACAGCTCCGGCGCCGTGCTCGGTCCGTTGCTTGGCGCGGGTGTGATGAACCTCACGGGTCCCTATGGGCTTTTCGTCTATCTGGGCGTGATCGCGGCTCTAACGGGTGGCTTTGCGCTTTACCGAATGCGGGTGACGCCGGCGGTTCCGGCCGACGAGCAGGGCGCCGCCCAGTTCATGCCGCGCACCTCGCCGGTGGCGCCCGTCCTCGATCCGGCCGTCGAGGACGAGCTCGATACCATCCACGCCACGACCGGGTGACGCCGAGCGCGCGGGTTTTCCTTAAGGCCGCTTACGGCCCGTGATCATGGCGCGGGCCAGGTTCTCGCGGTGGACCACGCTCGCGAGGACCACCCCGCCGATATGCAGGATGACCAGCAGCAGGGTGAGGTTGGCGAAGAGCTCGTGAGCCTCTTCCCAAAACGAGTCCTCGCGTTTCTGCCGTCCGGATCGCTCGTTCGAATCCTCATCGTCGGCGTGGGCGGGCGGAACCATCAGAACGATCGCCGGGGCATCCGCGGCGAACAGCGGCGCGAGCGGACCCTTGCGCTCGGCGCCATAGGCCAGCAGGCCGGTCGCCACCGCAAGCGCGAGGCTTATCAGCAGCGCATAGACCATGGCTGCGCCGGCGGGGCTGTGGCCGATGTGGCGCTCGGCGCGGAACGTGAGGAGTGCGAAGAAATAGCGCAGCGCCGCAACGGGGCCGTAGGCGAAGTCGCGGAAGCGGGCGTGCTTCGTGCCGACGAAGCCCCAGAGGATGCGCAGCAGGATCAGCCCGCCGACCACGTAGCCCGCCCAGACATGGACGGTCATGAGGTCGTCCTCGGTGAAGAAGGCGACGAAATAGGCGACCACCAGGGTCCAGTGGAAGACGCGCACGAACGGGTCCCAGACGCGGACCGTGGCGGCGCCGGCGGTGTTGGCCTTATCGGTTGATATGTCGTTCATGGCTGCTCGGCCTTCCCGAATTTCGTCCATGGATGAGGGCCGATGAGGGTCTCCATCAGATTGGTGTCGGTTGCGGCGACGTCACCTGCGGCGCTTTGTCCGGGGGCTTTTCGGCCCGACGCCCGGATCAGCCTCCGCTGTCGGACCCGCAATACATGCCGTAGAGCGTCTCGATCAGGCGCGTCGCCTCATCGCTGGCGATCCGGTAATAGATCGTCTGTGCCTCGCGCCGCGTGGCGACCAGTCCGTCCTTGCGCAGGCGCGCCAGATGCTGCGACAGCGGCGATTGGTCGATGCCCAGGACCGCCTGCAGGGCGCCGACCGAGCGCTCCCCCTGCACAAGATGGCAGAGGATCATGAGGCGCGTGCCGTTCCCGAGCGAGCGCAGCAGCCGGCTCGCCTTCTCGGCGGCCCGCTCCATGTCGGTGATGTCGATCGGCGGATGTATATTCACACTTGTTAATTTAGAAATATCTAATATATAGTCAAGTGAAATTCGCCGCCCTCCACCCCGCGGCAGCGTCCGGAAGCAGCTGAGCGCTCGAGGCCCACCACAATCGAAGGGAGACCGTCATGAAACCGCAGGTCACCACATTCTTCGATGAAGCCACCTACACGGCGACCCATGTCGTGGTCGAGCCGGATGGCAGCCATGCGGCGATCGTCGACTCGGTGCTCGACTTCGATCCGAAATCGGGCCGGACCTCGACCGGCTCCGCCGACGCGGTGCTGGCCTTCGTGCAAATGAACAAGCTCACCGTCGATTGGATCCTGGAGACCCACGCCCATGCGGACCACCTGACCGCCGCGCCGTATCTGAAGGAAAAGCTCGGCGCCAAGATCGGCGCCAAGATCGGTATTGGCGATCACATCACCGTGGTGCAGGAGACCTTCAAGGGCGTCTTCAACATTGGCGACGCATTCCGCACCGACGGCTCGCAGTTCGACCACCTGTTCAAGGACGGCGAGACGTTCGCCGTCGGCGCGCTCGAGGTCTCCGTGATGCACACGCCTGGGCACACACCGGCCTGCGTCAGCTACCGCGCGGGCGATGCGGTGTGCGGCGGCGACACCTTGTTCATGCCCGACTACGGTACCGCGCGCTGCGACTTTCCGGGCGGCGACGCGGCGACGCTCTATAAGTCGATCCACAAGATCCTGTCGCTGCCGCCGGAAACCCGGGTCTTTCTCTGCCACGACTACAAGGCGCCGCCCGAGCGCGACGAGTATGTTTGGGAGACCACCGTTGCCGCGGAGCGGGCGGAGAACATCCACGTCCATGAGGGCGTCAGCGAGGCGGCGTTCGTGAAGATGCGCACCGAGCGCGACGCCACGCTCGACATGCCCGTGCTCATTCTGCCCGCGGTGCAGGTGAACATGCGCGCCGGCGGGTTCCCGCCGGCCGAGGACAACGGGACCTCGTATCTGAAGCTGCCGCTGAACGTGCTCTAGCGCGGACGGTCCGGGACCGCCGCGACGAGGCGTTGACGCGCCCGGTCAAGCGGGTATCTCTTGGCGCTTCCTTAAGCACGACCGCGCCACTCTCTTCCCCATGACCGACGGACCGCTTGCCGCCTATCGCGCCCTCGTGCGCGCGCAGACCATCACGGGCGATCCCGCCCAGGAGCTGGCGGCGGAAAAGCTGCAGAGCCTGCACCACGCGCTCGCCCACTACGAGCCGTCGGCCGGCGGCTGGGCCGAGCGCTTCGGCCTCGCCAAGCGCGCGGAGCCGCCGCTGGGGCTCTACATCTGCGGGCCGGTTGGGCGCGGCAAGTCGATGCTGATGGATCTCTTCTTCGAGAGCGCGCCGCTGGAAAAGAAGCGCCGCGCACATTTCCACGAATTCATGCTCGACGTCCACGCGCGGCTCCACAAGATCCGCAGCGACGCCAAGGGCAAGCCGCGCGAGGCCGATCTGATCGCGCCGCTGGCACGCGGGATCGCGGAGGAGACCTGGCTGCTCTGCTTCGATGAGTTCCAGGTCACCAACATCGCCGACGCGATGATCCTGGGCCGGCTCTTCGAGGCGCTGTTCACCGCCGGTCTCGTCGTCGTCGCGACCTCGAATGACGGGCCCGACGATCTTTATGCGGGTGGCCTGCAGCGCGACCGCTTCGAGCCCTTCATCGCACTCATCAAGGAGAAGCTCGATCTGCTGGTGCTCGACGGCGGCACCGATTACCGCCTGGAACGCATCGCCGGGCGGCCGGTCTATCACACGCCATTGGGCAAAGCGGCGACGGCGGCGCTCGACCAGGCTTTCCGCGATTTGACCGATCTGGATGAAGGCCCCGCCGCCAAGCTCGAGGTGCAGGGCCGCAGCGTGACCGTGCCCCAGGCGGCGCGCGGGGTCGCGCGTTTCAGCTTTTCCGATCTCTGCGAGAAACCCCTGGGCGCAGCCGACTACATCGCCATCGCCCATCGCTTCCATACCGTGCTGGTGGACGGCGTGCCGGCGCTTGCGCCCGAGCAGCGCAACGAGGCGCGGCGCTTTTCCACCCTCATCGACGCGCTCTATGAGGCCAAGACCCGGCTCATCTGCTCGGCCGCGGCGGCGCCTGACGCCCTTTATCCCAAGGGTACCCACGCAAAAGAGTTTAAGCGCACCGCCTCGCGCCTCGTCGAAATGCAGAGCGCGGATTACCTGTCGGCATGACGGGCTACGCGGTTTGCTGGTAGACTGATGCTCAGCTAGCCAAGGGAGGCCGCGCCATGAATGTCGTCCGCAAGGAAACCACCGGGAAACCCGATCATATCAGCGAGGCCGAATGGGCCGTCCGCCTCGATCTCGCGGCTGCGTACCGGCTGGTCGACCACTACGAGATGACCCAGTTCGTCTACAACCACATCACCGCGAAGGTGCCCGGGCCGGAGAAGCATTTCCTCATCAACGAATACGGCCTGATGTACAGCGAAATCACCGCCTCGAACCTGGTGAAGGTCGACCTCGACGGCACCATCGTCGACGGCACGGCGGGGACCCGCGAGATCAACCCCGCGGGCTACGTCATCCATTCCTGCATTCACCGCGCGCGCGACGACGTGAAATGCGTGCTTCACACGCATAGTCGCGCCGGCGTTGCGATCTCCTGTCTGAAGGACGGGCTGATCCCGATGGAGCAGACTGGCCTCCTCTTCGAGGACCGGGTCGCCTATCACGACTATGAGGGCCTGGCGCTCGACGAGGACGAGCAGGCGCGCCTGCTCGAGGATATGGGCGACAAGAGCACGATGATCCTGCGCAACCACGGGCTTCTCACCTGCGGCCGCTCGATCGCGGAGACCTTCCGCAACATGTACTACCTGGAGCTCGCCTGCCGGACCCAGCTCGACGTGATGGCGACCGGCCGCGAGATCAACATGCCCTCGAAGGAAGTGCGCGACCACACCGCCGAACAGTTCAACGCCGACGAGGCCGGCATCGGCGACGGCAAGGGCAACACCCGCGAATGGCCGGCGCTGCTCCGCATGCTCGACCGCAAGGACCCGAGCTGGCGGAATTAGCTCGCGGCTGCCAGCTGGTGCAGGTGCACATCCCTTTGCGGGAAGGGGATTGAAATGCTCGCCTTGTCGAGCGCCTGCTTGAAGGCCTTGGTCAGGTCGAACTTCACGCCCCAATAGTCGCCGCTGTCGCACCAGACGCGGATCGTGAGGTTCACCGAGCTGTCGGCGAGCTCGCCCACGACGATCATGGGCTCGGGGTCCTTGTGCGCGCGCTTTTCCTTGCCGATCACGCTCAAGACGGTCTTGATCGCCTTGTCGATGTCGTCCTCGTAGCCGATGCCGAGCGAGAAATCGACGCGGCGCGTGGCGTGGAAGCTGTAATTCTTCACGACATCGCCCCAGACCTTGCCGTTGGGCACGATGATCTGGACGTTGTCAGGGGTGGCGAGCTCGGTGGTGAAGAGCGTCACGGTCTTGACCGTACCCGCCGTGCCGGCCGCCTCGATGTAGTGGCCTTGGCGGAAGGGCCGGAAGATCATGATCATCACACCCGACGCCAAATGCGCGAGCGTGCCCTGCAAGGCCAGGCCGATGGCGAGGCCGGCGGCGCCCAGGACGGCGATCATGCTCGCCGTCTGGACGCCGAACTGGTTGAGCACGGCGACCACGGTGAAGGCGAGGATGAGGTACCTGACCAGGCTAGCGACGAAACCGATGAGCAGCGGGTCGATCTTCTCGCGCTTGCCCATCACGCGGCGGATGCTGCGGTTCACCATGCCCGCGACGATCCAGCCGACGATCAGGATCGCGATGCCGCCGACGACGCTCAACCCGTAGGTGGTGATGATCCGCTCGATGGTTTCCATGGGGGCCGCTCCTCTTTGCTGCGATGGGGACGGGTTAGACCGCAACCATCGGCAAGGATGATTGTGGCGTCAATCGGTCGTTTGTAACGGGGACTGCGACGCTAGGCGCTTACGCGTCTTCAGGCCAGCGCGGGCGTTTCATCGTGAAGAAGTCGTCGGTCACGGCGTAGTCCATGTAGCCCAGCCGCGAGATGGCTTTGAGCTTGCGCGGATCGACCAGCCCGTTGGTCAGCACGCTCTCGTCGATATGCACGCCGATCACCTCGGCGACGACCATGATATTGGGCTCCCGGCCCGGCAGCTCCTTCAGCCGCACGCTCTGCAGGTATTTGCATTCGAGATGGATCGGGCTTTCGGCGACGCGCGGCGGCTTGACCAGCTCCGACGGCGCCTTGGTGAGCCCCGCATAGTCAAACTCGTCATGGTCGGCCGGGCTCTCGATCGCGGTCTTATTCATCGCCTCGCGCAGGTCCCAGGTGGCGACCGAATGCACGAACTCGCCCGTCGCCTCGACATTGGCGACGCTGTCCTTGTGCGGCCGCGCCGGCTCACGCAGCGCGCCGGGTCCGCCGGAGAACATCACCTGCGGCGGCGAATAGGAGATCGCGTTGAAGAAGGAATAGGGGGCGAGGTTGACCGTCCCATCGGCGTCGAGCGAGGAGATCCAGCCGATCGGCCGCGGCGCCACGATCGCGTTGAAGGGGTTGTGCGGCAGGCCGTGGCCGTCCTGGGGGCGGTAGAACATGGGTGCCGTTTCGATTGTGATGAGGGTCGCGCGGGCGGGAGCTTAGATGGCCGCCCGATCGCTTGCAATCGTGGGGGCGGTTTGCATCGGGCGCGACCCAGCCGCGCAAAACCCGCCCTTTCCCTTGCCCCTCCCCAGATTTCGCGCTAGGTACGCTCGATGCGGCCGGCGTTCCATGCCGGCTTGAATATGCGGGAATTCTTGCGCTTTTCCGGCGCCCCGCGCCTCTCGGGGGAGATCAATGGCAAGGAACAAGATCGCGCTCATCGGCGCCGGCCAAATCGGCGGCACGCTGGCGCTGCTGGCCGGTTTGAAAGAGCTGGGCGACGTGGTGATGTTCGACATCGTCGACGGCGTCCCGCAGGGCAAGGCGCTCGACATCGCCGAGGCCACGCCGGTCGAAGGCTTCGATGCGAGCTACAAGGGCGCCAGCGACTATTCGGCGATCGAGGGTGCCGACGTCATCATCGTCACCGCCGGCGTGCCGCGGAAGCCGGGCATGAGCCGCGACGATCTCATCGGCACCAACACCAACGTCATGAAGGCCGTGGGCGAGGGCATCGTGAAGCACGCCCCCGACGCCTTCGTCATCTGCATCACCAACCCACTCGACGCCATGGTCTGGGTGCTGCGCGAGGTGACGGGCCTGCCCCATCACATGGTGGTCGGCATGGCGGGCGTGCTCGACAGCGCGCGGTTCCGCTATTTCCTGGCCGAAGAGTTCGGCGTCTCGGTCGAGGACGTGACCGCTTTCGTGCTCGGCGGCCACGGCGACACGATGGTGCCGCTGCCGCGCTATTCGACGGTCGCCGGCATTCCGCTGCCCGATCTGGTCAAGATGGGCTGGACGACGCAGGCCAAGCTCGACGAGATCATCCAGCGCACCCGCGACGGTGGTGCTGAGATCGTCGGGCTCCTCAAGACCGGCTCGGCGTTCTATGCGCCCGCCTCGTCGGGTATCTCGATGGCCGAGGCTTATCTTCGCGACAAGAAGCGCGTGCTGCCCTGTGCCGCCTGGCTCGATGGGCAGTTCGGCGTCAAGGACATGTATGTCGGCGTGCCGGTCGTGCTTGGCGCGGGCGGGGTCGAGCGCATCGTCGAGATCGAGCTCGAGCCGGAGGAGAAGAAGCTGTTCGATGCTTCGGTCGAGGCGGTCAAGGGACTCGTCGACGCCGCCAAGGCTATGATCTGAGCCGCACCGCGGCCGTCCGTCTTTTTGGGACTTTTCCTGCATGAATATTCACGAATACCAAGCCAAAGAGCTGATGCGCTCCTACGGTGTCGCCGTGCCGAAGGGCGGGGTCGCCTACACCCCCGCCGAGGCCGAGAAGGTCGCCAAGGAGCTGGGCGGGCCGGTCTGGGTGGTGAAGTCCCAGATCCACGCCGGCGGCCGCGGTGCCGGGCGGTTCAAGGACGATCCCGACGGTAAGGGCGGCGTCCGCGTCGTCAAATCGATCGACGAAGTGGCGGCGAACGCCAAGGCGATGCTGGGCCACACCCTCGTCACCAAGCAGACGGGCGCCGCCGGCAAGGAAGTGAAGCGCATCTATATCGAGGACGGCTGCGACATCGCCCGCGAGCTCTATCTCTCGCTGCTGGTCGACCGCGGCAGCTCGCGTGTCACCATCATGGCCTCGACCGAGGGCGGCATGGAGATCGAGGAGGTCGCCGCCAAGCATCCGGAGAAGATCGTCAAAGTCGCGATCGACCCGGCGGTCGGCATGCAGGGCTTCTACGCGCGTCGCGTCGCCTTCGGGCTCGGCCTCGAGGGCGACCAGGTGAAGTCGTGCACCAAGTTCCTCGCCGCCATGTACAAGGCCTTCTTGGGCCTCGATGCCAGCATGGTCGAGATCAACCCGCTCGTCGTAACGGGTGCGGGCGAGGTGATCGCGCTCGATGCCAAGATGAACTTCGACGACAACGCGCTCTACCGCCATCCTAACGTCGCCGAGCTGCGCGACGAGGACGAAGAGGATCCGGCCGAGACCGAGGCCGCGAAACACGAGCTCAACTACATCAAGCTCGACGGGTCGATCGGCTGCATGGTGAACGGCGCCGGTCTGGCCATGGCGACGATGGACATCATCAAGCTCTATGGCGGCGAGCCCGCGAACTTCCTCGATGTCGGCGGCGGCGCCACCAAGGACCGCGTCACCACGGCGTTCAAGATCATCCTCTCCGATCCCAACGTCGAGGGTATCCTGGTCAACATCTTCGGCGGCATCATGCGCTGCGACGTGATCGCCGAGGGCGTGGTCGCCGCGGCGCGCGAGGTCAGCCTGCATGTGCCCTTGGTGGTGCGTCTGGAAGGCACCAATGTCGAGCTCGGCAAGAAGATCCTCGCCGAATCGGGCCTGCCCATTGTCTCCGGCGACGATCTGGGCGACGCGGCGGAAAAGATCGTCAAAGCGGTGAAGGAGGCGGCCTGATGGCGGTCCTGGTCGACGAGAACACCAAGGTCATCTGCCAGGGCTTTACCGGCTCGCAGGGCACCTTCCATTCCGAGCAGGCGATCGCCTACGGCACCAAGATGGTGGGCGGCGTGACCCCCGGCAAAGGCGGCAGCACCCATCTCGACCTGCCCGTCTTCGATACGGTCGCCGAAGCCGTCGACAAGACCGGCGCCACGGCAAGCGTGATCTACGTGCCGCCGCCTTTCGCGGCCGACGCCATCCTCGAGGCGATCGACGCCGAGATCGAGCTCGTCGTCTGCATCACCGAGGGCATTCCGGTGCTCGACATGGTGAGCGTGAAACGCGCGCTCGACGGCTCGAAGACGCGGCTTGTCGGGCCCAACTGTCCGGGCGTCATCACCCCCGAGGCATGCAAGATCGGCATCATGCCGGGGCACATCCACAAGCGCGGCACTATCGGCATCGTCTCCCGCTCGGGCACGCTCACGTATGAGGCGGTGGCCCAGACCACGGCGGCCGGCCTGGGTCAAACGACCTGCATCGGCATCGGCGGCGACCCCGTCAACGGCACCAATTTCATCGATTGCCTCGATCTCTTCCTGGGCGACGACGCAACCGAAGGGATCGTCATGATCGGCGAGATCGGCGGCACCGCCGAGGAGGAAGCCGCCGACTTCGTCAAACAGTCCAAGACCAAGAAGCCGATCGTCGGTTTCATCGCCGGCGTCACTGCCCCGCCGGGGCGGCGTATGGGCCATGCCGGCGCCATCATCTCCGGCGGGCAGGGCACGGCGTCTTCGAAGATCGACGCCATGAAAAGCGCCGGCATCGCGGTCTCCGATTCGCCTGCTTCTCTGGGCGAGACCATGCTGAAAGTCATGAAGCGTTAACCATGATTGTGCTAGGCGTAAGAGCGCCTAGATACCGTACTGGACACCTTCTGTTGGAACGGGCCGCGGCGAGACCTTCGCTGCGCGGCCATTAGCGAGTCTGCACCTATGCCCCATCGCCTGGAGGCCACCTCCTTTCTGTCCGGTCCGAACGCGCCCTTCATTGCGGAGCTTTACGCCAAGTTTCTGGGCGATCCGGGCAGTGTCGACGCGAGCTGGGCAAGCTTTTTCAACGAGCTGGGCGACGATGCCCGCGAGGCGCTGCTCGACTATGCGGGCGCAAGCTGGGCGCCGCGCCGGACCAGCGTGATCGGCAACGGTGACGCCGGCGGCAACGGGGCTGGCATTGGTGGCGGAAATGGCGGCGTGGCTGCGCCGGCCACCCTTTCCACGCCGGCGGCCTTCGCGGCGGGACATGCGCCGTCGATCGCCGACGACCATGTCCGTGCCGCGGCGACCGATTCGATCCGCGCGCTGATGATGATCCGCGCCTACCGCGTGCGCGGCCATCTGGAGGCAAAGCTCGACCCGCTCGGCATCGCCAAGCGCGAGCCCCATCCCGAGCTCGACTACCGGAGCTACGGCTTCACCGAGGCCGATCTCGACCGCGAGATCTTCATCGACAACGTGCTGGGCCTGGAATCGGCGCGGCTGCGCGTGATCGTGCGGGCCGTGCGCGAGACCTATTGCGGCAATATCGGCGTGGAGTACATGCACATCCAGGATCCGGACAAGAAGGCCTGGATCCAGGGGCGCATCGAGTCCAAGCACAACCACACCGAATTCACCGTCAATGGCAAGCGCGCCATCTTAGAGCGCCTGACCGCGGCCGAGGCCTTCGAGAACTTCCTCGACAAGAAATACACCGGCACCAAGCGCTTCGGCCTCGATGGCGGCGAGGCGCTGATCCCCTTGCTGGAGCAGATCATCAAGCGCGGCGGCCAGCTCGGCATCGAGGAGATCGTGATCGGCATGCCCCATCGCGGGCGCCTGAACGTGCTCGCCAACACGATGGGCAAGCCCTATCAGGCGATCTTCTCCGAGTTCCAGGGCGCCTCGGCCAATCCCGAGGACGTGCAGGGCTCGGGCGACGTGAAGTACCACCTCGGCACCTCCTCCGACCGCGCCTTCGACGACAACTCGGTGCATCTCTCGCTCACCGCCAATCCCTCGCATCTGGAGGCCGTCGATCCGGTCGTGCTCGGCAAGGTGCGCGCCAAGCAGACCCAGCGCGGCAAGGGCGGCATCGACAAGGTGATGGGCCTGATGATGCACGGCGACGCGGCCTTCGCCGGCCAGGGGCTGGTCGCCGAGACGCTCGATCTCTCCGAGCTCAAGGACTACCACACCGGCGGCACGATCCACGTCATCGTCAACAACCAGATCGGCTTCACCACAAATCCGGTCTATTCGCGCTCAGGGCCGTACTGCTCGGAGATGGCCAAGATCATCCAGGCGCCGATCCTGCATGTGAACGGCGACGATCCCGAAGCGGTCGTGCATGCCGCGCGCATCGCCACCGAGTTCCGCCAGGAGTTCAAGTCGGACGCGGTGATCGACATGTTCTGCTACCGCCGCTTCGGCCACAACGAAGGCGACGAGCCGGCTTTCACCCAGCCGCGCATGTACGCCGCGATCGCCAAGCACCCGACCACGCGCGCGATCTATGCCGAACGGCTCATCGACAACGGGATCGTGACCAAGGACGAGGCCGACGGCTTCGTCACCCAGCTGCACGACCAGCTCGAGACCGATTTCGAGGCCGCGTCGTCCTACAAGCCCAATAAGGCCGATTGGCTGGAAGGGGCCTGGACGGGGCTGGAAGCCAAGCGGGGCGAGTATATCCGCGGCGAGACCGCGGTTCCGGTCGAGACCTTGAAGGGCATCGGCCAGAAGATCACCGCGATCCCCGACGACTTCAACGCCAACTCCAAGATCGTCCGCCAGTTCAAAGCCAAGGCCAAGCGGATCGACGCCGGCGACGGCATCGACTGGGCGACGGCGGAGTCGCTGGCCTTCGGCTCGCTGCTCACCGAGGGCACGCCGATCCGGCTTTCCGGCCAGGACTGCCAGCGCGGCACCTTCTCCCAGCGCCATGCGGTGCTGACCGACCAGACGACCGAGGCCAAATACACCCCGCTCGCGCATGTCGTGCCCGATCAGGCCGATCTCGAGATCATCGACAGCCCGCTCGCCGAGCTATCGGTGCTCGGCTTCGAATACGGCTATTCGCTGGCCGAGCCGCATGCGCTGGTGATGTGGGAGGCGCAGTTCGGCGACTTCGTCAACGGCGCCCAGATCATCATCGACCAGTTCATTACCTCGGGCGAGTCGAAGTGGCTGCGGCTCTCCGGCCTCGTGATGCTGCTGCCGCACGGCTATGAAGGTCAGGGCCCGGAGCACTCCTCCGCGCGGCCCGAACGCTTCCTGCAGCTCTGCGGCGAGGACAACATCCAGGTCGCCAACTGCTCGACCCCGGCGAGCTACTTCCACATCCTGCGCCGCCAGGTGCGGCGGAAGTACCGCAAGCCCCTCATCATCATGACGCCCAAGTCGCTGCTGCGGCACAAGCTCGCCACCTCGAAGCTGGAAGACATGGCCGAGGGCACGTCGTTCCACCGGGTTCTCTGGGATGACGGCGAGCTGGCGCCCGACGACAAGATCAAGCGCGTCGTCCTGTGCACCGGCAAGGTCTATTACGATCTCTACGAGGAGCGCGAGGCGCGCGGCATCAAGGACGTCTATATCCTGCGCATCGAGCAGCTTTACTCCTTCCCCTACGAGGCGCTGACCGACGAGCTCGGCCGCTTCATGAACGCCGAGTCGGTCGTGTGGTGCCAGGAGGAGCCGGAGAATATGGGCGCCTGGACCTTCGTCGACCGCAAGATCGAAGCGGTGCTCGGCAGCCTCGGCCACGGCGTCAAGCGGCCGATCTATGTCGGCCGGCCCGAAGCCGCCTCGCCCGCCACGGGTCTGTTCGCCCGGCACCAGCGCGAGCAGAAGGCGCTGGTCGACGCGGCGCTGACCCATGACTGACCCGCGGATGACTGCGCGCCGCCGCTAACGCAAAACAAGGAGGCCACGCGATGGCCCTCGAAATCCTCGTGCCCACGCTGGGCGAATCGGTCACCGAGGCGACGGTGGCGAAATGGTTCAAAGCGGTCGGTGAGGCGGTGACCGCCGACGAGCCGCTGCTCGAGCTCGAGACCGACAAGGTGACGCTGGAAGTGAACGCGGCCTCCGACGGCGTGCTCTCCGAGATCCTGGCCGACGAGGGTGCCGAGGTCGAGGTCGGCGCCCTACTGGGGCGCATCGACGAAAACGGCGCCGCGGTTCAAGCCCAGCCGAAACCTGCATCGAAACCGGCATCGAAGCCCAAGTCGAATGGCGGCGAAGCGCCCGCGGCGGCCAAATCGGCAGCCGCATCCGGCGGCGAGGCAGTTACGGTCGTCGTTCCGACACTGGGCGAGTCGGTGACCGAGGCGACGGTCGCCAAGTGGTTCAAGGTGTCGGCGACGCGGTCGGCGAGGACGAGCCGCTGGTCGAGCTCGAGACCGACAAGGTGACGCTCGAGGTGAACGCGCCGTCCGCCGGCACGCTGGCCGAGATCGCCGCCGAAGAGGGTGCCACCGTCGAGGTCGGCGCGTTGCTCGGCAAGCTCGCGGCCAGCGGTGCCGTCGTCGCCAAGGCGCCTGCGCCCAAAGCAGAAGCGCCCGCCGCGGCGGAAGCGCTAAAGGAAACTGGGCCGTCCGGCGACGGTGAGGTCATGCCGATGCCGCCCTCGGTGCAGAAGCTGGTTGCCGAGCACGATCTCGACCCGGCGCAGATCCCGGCGTCGGGCAAGGGCGGGCGGCTCACCAAGGGCGATGTGCTCGGCTTCATCGAGACGGGCGGCGCGAAGCCCGCCAAGGCCGAGCCGAAGCCGGCCGCGCCCGCACCGGCGGCGAAGCCTGCGGCCCCCGCAAAACCTTCAGTCCCCGACGTGCGTGGCGAAGAGCGGGTGCGGATGACGCGTCTGCGCCAACGCATCGCCGAGCGCCTCAAGGAGGCGCAGAATACGGCGGCGATGCTGACGACCTTCAACGAGGTCGACATGGGCGCGGTGATGGAGCTGCGCAGCCGCTACAAGGAGAGCTTCGAGAAGAAGCACGGCACCAAGCTCGGCTTCATGTCGTTCTTCGCCAAGGCCTGCGTGCTGGCGCTGAAGGAGCTGCCGGCCGTCAACGCCCAGATCGAGGGCGACGAGATCATCTACAAGAACTATTACGATATCGGCGTTGCGGTCGGCACTGAACAAGGCCTGGTGGTGCCGGTGGTGCGCGATTGCGACAAGAAGTCCTTCGCCGAGATCGAGGCGGCGATCACCGATCTGGGCCTGCGCGCCCGCGACGGCAAGCTCACCATGGACGAGCTCACCGGCGGCACCTTCACGATTACCAATGGCGGCATCTACGGCTCGCTGATGTCGACGCCGATCCTGAACCCGCCGCAGTCCGGCATCCTCGGCATGCACAAGATCCAGCAACGTCCCATGGCCGTCGGAGACAAAGTTGAGGTGCGGCCGATGATGTATCTGGCGATGTCCTACGACCACCGCATCGTCGATGGCCGCGAGGCGGTCACCTTCCTGGTGCGCGTGAAGGAAGCGATCGAGGACCCGCAGCGCATCCTGCTTGATATGTAAGCGGGCGCGGGCGTCGATCATCTGCTAGGATCACGGGCGATGGTTTCTCACCCGGAGGCATCGCAGTGATCGGGATTTATTTTCCCATAAACGCGAGTCCCGACCGCCTCGTCGAATCGCTGGCGAATGCCGGCGTGCTCGCCGTGAGCGATACGACCGCGGGCGAGCTGCTTCGCACGCTCGTGCGGCCGGCGATGGTCGTCCTGCTGATCCGCGAAGTTTGGCGCGCGATTTCCAGGAACCTGCTCCTGCTCGCGCAGGCGCAGCGCTTCGACGAGCGGCCCGCCGCTGTCCGCGAGCTTCTGGCGCTCGATGAGCTGCTGCGTGCGGCCCGCGTGCGCCGGAATTTGGGTCCCAACCGGATATGACCCGCATCCTGCTGATCCAGGGCCCGAATTTGAGCTATCTCGGCGCGCGCGAGCCCGAGATCTACGGCACCACCACCGCGGCCGAGATCGACGCCCTGTGCAACGCGCATGCGTCCGAGCACGGCTACACCCTCGACATCTTCTATACGCATGTCGAGGGCGAGGCGATCGCCCGCATCTATCAGGGCCTCGACGAGGGCGCCGACGCGCTGGTGATGAACCCGGCGGCGATGAGCTTTGCCGGCTATGCGATGCGCGACTGCCTGCGCGCCGTGGCGCCCAAGCTGCCTTACGTCGAGGTGCATATCAGCAATACCGGGGCGCGCGGCATCCACTCCATCCCCGGCGAGGCGGCGGTCGGCGTGATCGCCGGGTTCGGGCCGCAATCCTACCTGCTCGGCCTCGAGGCCGCGCTGGCGCTGATCGAACGGAAAGGCGGGTAGGCGAACGGCTTAGCGAGGCGGCGGCCGCACTTTCAACAGTCACGAGACGCTTGCTTGACCTCCATCAAGGCGGTCAAGGC
>JARRKQ010000046.1:17834-20832 GCA_037387885.1 Alphaproteobacteria bacterium
CGTCCGTGGCAGCGTTTGAGCCGCGCGCACACATCCGATGGACCCCGGATCAAGTCCGGGGTGACACAAGGGGTGTTCGCGCGGGCATCGACGCTGCCCGCTGCACGCACACCAGCCACGAGACGGGTGCTTGACCTCCGTCAAGGCGGTCAAGGCCGCGCCGGTGCTGACTCTCGCCATGAGCGGAGATCCTTCAGACCGGACGGAAAGCCCCGGAAAACGGTGGGTCGAGGACGGCGTGCTGCATATCGACGTGCGCGGGCTCGAGCCGCCTCAGCCGATGGTGGCGATCATGCGCGTGCTGGAGGGCCCGGAGCCCGTCGAGCAGCTGATCGCCCATCTCGACCGCGAGCCGATCTATCTCTTTCCCGAGCTCGACGAGCGCGGCTGGAGCCACGAGATCCTGGCGCGCGAGGCCGGCGCGGTGCGTCTTGCCATTCGGCGCCGCCCATGACCCTCGCGACGACCGTACTCGCCGGCGCCAAGGACCGGGTGCTGCCGCCCTCGATCCCGTTCCGGTATTTCGGCGCGGCGGTTCTGTTCCATCCGGGGCTATGGCTGCTCGTGCTGATCGACGCGCCGGAGACGGTGGGCTTCTCCGGCGGCACGGGGCTCAGCCTTGCGGCGCTGCATATCCTGACCCTCGGCGTGCTCGCGACGACCGCGATGGGTGCGGCGCTTCAGCTCCTGCCGGTCGCCACCCGCCAGGCGATGCCGGCGCACTGGCCGGCGCGGCTCGGCTTCTGGCTGATGGTGCCGGGAACGCTCATGGTCGGGCACGGCATGGCGACGGCGACCGGTTGGGCGATGGCGCTGGGCGGCGCGATGGCGGCGACCGCGCTGGCCATGCTCGGCGTGCTGATCGCGATCAATCTCATGCGCGCGCGCGATCTGGGGCTCGTCGCCGCGCATGGCCAGGTTGCGATCTTCTCGCTCTTCGCGCTGCTTGTCCTGGGGCTGCTGCTCGTCTTCAACTTCGCGCATGGCTTCCTGCCCGACCACCGCGCGGTCGCGCGCGCGCATGTGATCCTGGCGGGTTACGGCTTCATGGGGATGCTCGTCGCCGGATTCAGCCAGATCCTGGTGCCCATGTTCGCGCTGGCGGCCTCGCCCGACCGAACGCTGGGCCGGGCGGGCTTGTGGCTTGCGGTGTTGGCGCTGGCGCTCGGCGTGGCCGGCGCGCTCGGCGGAGTGAACGCTCTCGTGATCGCCGCCATCGTCGCGGGGCTGGCCGCCACGGCCGCGCATTTGACGGCGATGGCGCGGGTCATGCGCAAGCGCATGCGCAAGCGTCTGGGATTGTCTTTCGTGATGATCCGCGTGGCCTGGGTCCTGCTTCCGCTGAGCCTGACGATCGGGCTGCTGGACCAGTTGGGCCTGTTGGGCGAGCGCGGCGGAACGCTCTTCGTCTTCGTGCTGTTCGCCGGCTGGCTCCTGACCATGCTGCTCGGCGTGTTGCAGCGCATTCTGCCGTTTCTGGCGACGATGCATCCCGCCGGCGACGGCGGGCGCATGCCGACCCTCTCCCAGCTCACCGCCGAGGGGCCGCTCAAGGTCGCCACGATCTGCCATTTGGCGGCGCTGGCGGTCTCGACTGCGGGTATTGCGACGGGCCAGGAGCTGGTCCTACGCCTCGGCGCCAGTGTCGGACTGGCCGGCGCCATCGCCTTCGCCGTGTTCGCCGCACCGATCTTCTGGCGCCTGATGCGGCGGCGAAGCCGCGCCTCGAACCCCGAAAACCAAACCAGCGGCTAAGGCCGGCAGTGAAAGGAAACCGCCTCAAATGATGGACTACATGCGCAGCATCAACCGCATGCTGCATGACGAGCACATGGCGACGATCGCCCTCTTAGAGCGGATCGAGAGCACGCTGGCAGCGCATCGCAAGGCGCCGCCGGATGCCAAGGCGCCCGATATTGCGGCTGTGCTCCGCGATCTGGTTGCTTCGGTCGAAGCCGACATTTCCGTCCATTTCGCCTTCGAGCAGGACGAGCTCTTCACCCGGCTCAGCGAGGCGGGCGATACGGGCATGACGTCGATCCTGCAGGAAGAGCACGACGTCATCCTGCCGCTCGGCGAGCAGGTGTCCGGGCTGGCCCGCACCGCCATCGATAGCGGCTTCACCGAGGAAAGCTGGGCGGAGTTCCGGCGGCTGTCGGCCGAGTTGGTCGAGCGCATGATCGCCCATATCCAGAAGGAGGAAATGGGCATGCTCGCGGCGCTCGAGGAGATCCTCGACGAGGATGCTGATATGGCCGTGATGATGCGCTATGCCGAGCTGCGCTGAGGCGAATAATGCCTTTGGGCTCAGTTAGTTGTACGGCCGGCGCGGACTGCGCCGCGTCGTGTAGACCCGGCCGCGGCGCACCGTCCCCGCCACCGTCACGCCCGTCACCCGGCCGCGCGAATCGAAGGCGGGGCCGCCGCTGATGCCGCCGAGGCCGTCATAGCTGTCGGGTACGCGCACCCGCTCGACCCAGGCGACGATCGGCTCGGCGGTGCTGTAGTGGCCGTGCACGCGCATCACCCGCCGGCCCAGAAGGCGCGATTTCACGTCGCCCGGCTGGCCCTTGGGGAAGCCGAAGTGATAGCCCGTCTGGCCCTGACGTAACGCATCCCAGGCAAACGAGAAGGCCGGCGCGCCGCGGTCGGTGACGACGAAGGCGATGTCGGCTGTCGGGTGGATGTAGAAGCGCCGCACCTGCATGCCGCGCCGCGGGCCGGTCAGGATGTAGGCCTTGGGGCAGCTGTCGACGACGTGGCGCGCGGTCATCCAGAGCCCGCGCGAATCGATCGAGAAGGCGGTGCCCGAGGCCGAATGCACGCGCGCCGGAATGGCGATGCGGATCGAGGGATCGTTGGGCGAGGCAGGGCGCAATGCCTGGCCGCGGCCCGATCCGCCGCGTCCGCTTCCACCACCTTGGTTGCCTTCGCCCCAGCCGGGCGAGCCGGTGCCGTCGGGCTGCTGCCAGTCGCCACCTGGCGTGGGTGCGCGCTG
>JARRKQ010000047.1:0-21939 GCA_037387885.1 Alphaproteobacteria bacterium
TGTCGATCGTCGGCTGACCTTCGACGATCCACTCGGCGAGCTGCCAGCCGGCGCCGCCCGCCGCGGTGATCCCGAAGGAATGACCCTCATTGATCCAGAAGTTCCGCAAGCCGCCCCAGGCGGGTCCGACGAGCGGGCTGCCGTCGGGTGTGTAGGCGATCGGCCCGTTCACGATGTCCTTGATGCCCACTTCGTTGAAGATCGGCACCCGGTTGATCGCCGCCTCGACATGCGGCATCAGGCGCTCGAGGTCGCCCGGGAACAAATCCTTTTCGAAGGTCGGCGGCACGCCGTCGACGAAGCAGGCGGGCGCACCCGCCTCGTAAGGCCCGAGCAGCAGGCCCTGGCGCTCCTCGCGCATGTAGTAGGAGGCGTCGGACTCGCGCAGGATCGCGAGCTCGGGCAGCCCCTGCTCGCGCCGCTCCACCAGGGCGGGATGCGCGTCGGTGACGATGAACTGGTGCTCGACCGGAATGCTCGGAATGTCGATGCCGACCATGCGGCCGGTCTGGCGCGCGTAGTTGCCGGTGGCCGAGACGACATGCTCGCAGGTGATATCGCCCTTCTCGGTCTTCACCAGCCACTCGCCGCTCGGCTTGCGCTCGATGCCGATGACGGGCGTCTGCTGATGGATCTTGGCACCCATCTTCCGCGCGCCTATCGCCAGCGCCAGCCGACCAGCCCTTCGAGATTGCAGAGCGGCCAGAGCTCGCCGATCTCCTTCGGCGTCAGGAACTCAACGTTGACGCCGATGGTGCGCGCCGTTCCCGCATAGTGCCGGTACTCGTCCATGCGGGTCTCAGTGTTGGCGAGGCGAAGGTTGCCGCATTGGACCAGGCCGACGGGCTGGCCCGTTTCCTCCTCCAACGTCTTGTAGAGCGCGACCGAGGCTGTGTGGATCTGGCCGACGCTGTAGCTCATGGTGAAAAGCTGAAGCAAGCCGGCGGCATGCCAGGTCGAGCCAGCGGTCAGCTCGGTGCGCTCCAGCAACACCGAATCGGTCCAGCCCTTTTTGGCGAGGTGGTAGAGCGTGCTCACACCAACCACGCCGCCGCCGATTACGACGACCCGCGCTTCCGTCTGCATGGGGTATCCCTCCCGTCCCGCCTGTCCGCGCCCGAATGCCTAGTTGATTGCGGCTAACCCCCGCCGGGCATTGCCAGATTGCCTTCGCTTGCTACACCCGGCAACCCACTCACGGGTGCTTGTCTGCGACACCGCCCTGTCGAATCGCGACATGCACCGGCACACCGCGTCATGTCGGGTGGGCAGCGGCCCACGTCGATTGCGGGACAGTTGGAGCCGGATTGCGACACGAAGGGGGTGGGACACACGAGTCTATTCTTTCGGTTGCGGGCATCTCATCGACGGAAGGGCACGTGTTTGCTCTTCGGTCCGGAAACACTGGAGCACCATCGAGCGAACGTCGTCGGTGCCAGCGCAAGGGGAGGCCGGGCCCGCATCGTAACCGGCCGCGCCAGGGGAGAAACACAACCATGAGCGATGCACCGTCGACCGACACGTCGTCGAGCGAACTCGAAATGCACGGGTATGTGCTTGGCCAGCACAATGTCCGACCATTCGGGCTCGATCTTCATAATCCGGTTTTCTTTGTCTCAGGCCTTGTGATCGTCGGCTTCGTGCTGGTCGTCCTCGCCTTCCAGGCCGAAGCATCCGCGGCCTTGAAAGCGTTGCGGCCGTGGCTCACGACGACCTTCGACTGGGTCTTCATGATCGCAGCGAACATCTTCGTTCTGTTCTGTCTGTTCCTGATCGTCTCGCCCTACGGCAAGATCCGGCTCGGCGGCGCCGACGCGAAGCCCGAGTACTCCTATTCCGGCTGGTTCGCGATGCTGTTCGCCGCCGGCATGGGCATCGGCCTCATGTTCTTCGGCGTGCTGGAGCCGGTCTATCACTTCCAGAACCCGCCCTTGGGCGTCGATCCCAATGCCACCGAGGCGGCGCGTACGATCGGCATGGCCGCCACGATCTTCCACTGGGGTCTGCACCCTTGGGCGATCTATGCGGTTGTCGCCCTGGCGCTCGCCTTCTTCTGCTACAACCGCGGCCTGCCGCTCACCATCCGCTCGGCCTTCTATCCGATCTTCGGCAAGGCGACCTGGGGCTGGCCCGGCCATATCATCGACATCCTGGCGGTGTTTGCCACACTGTTCGGGCTCGCCACCTCGCTCGGGATCGGCGCCAATCAGGCCGCGGGGGGTATGAAGTATCTCTTCGGCATACCCGACACGAACGGGGTCAAGGTCCTGCTTATCTGCGGCATTACCACGATTGCGCTGATTTCCGTTTTGCGCGGTCTCGAAGGCGGCGTGAAACGGCTCAGCGAGATCAACATGCTCCTGGCGCTGATTCTGCTGCTCTTCGTGATCTTCACGGGACCGACGCTCGAGATCGTCGCCGGCTTCTTCACCAACATCGCCGACTACGTCGTCGCACTGCCCGAGCTCAGCAACTGGATCGGCCGCACGGACGAGAAGTTCATGCATGGCTGGACCACCTTCTACTGGGCCTGGTGGATCTCGTGGTCGCCGTTCGTCGGCATGTTCATCGCCCGCGTATCCAAGGGCCGGACCGTGCGCGAGTTCATCATCTGCGTGCTGATCATCCCGACGATCGTCGGCGTCCTCTGGATGACGGCCTTTGGCGGCACCGCAGTCAGCCAGTTCGTCAATGACGGCTACACCGGCGTCACCGAGACGATCAAGGCGTGGACGCCCGAGCTGTCGCTCTTCAAGATGCTGGAGCACCTGCCGCTGACGCAGATCACGTCCTTCATCGGTATCGTACTGGTGATCGTGTTCTTCGTGACCTCCTCCGATTCAGGCTCGTTGGTCATCGACAGCATCACCGCCGGCGGCAAGATCGACGCGCCGGTTTCCCAGCGCGTCTTCTGGGCGACCTTCGAAGGACTGGTGGCGATTGCGCTGCTGCTCGGCGGTGGACTTGCATCCCTGCAGGCCGCAGCGATCTCGACGGGACTGCCCTTTGCGATTGTGCTCGTCTTGATGTGCGTCTCGATCTTCATGGGGTTGCGCAAGGAAAAACGCGCGTAACACAAAAACCTCCCAAACGAACCCACCCTGGCCCCGCCCTCGCGCGGGGCCATTTTTTTGGCATAGCGGTGCGGCGGCAGGCGCTCGCGACATACCTGATTGGTGCGCAGTCCGCATTGCATCGGGATCGCTTGCGGTCCTACGATAAAAATTACGACACCGTAGAAAACATTCAGGCATGGCACCGGCGATGCCGAAACAGACGCTCAGTCGCAAATACGCCGTCGCGGGCATTGGCAATACCCGCTACGGCAAGCTGCCCGAATACGACGATTACGACCTCGGCGTCTGGGCGCTGCAGGAAGCGCTCGACGATGCCGGCCTCGCCCTGTCCGATATCGACGGGCTGATCGTCAACCGCATCGCCGACTACCAGCGCTTCGGCGAAATTGTCGGCCTCAACCCGCGCTATGTCACCATCACGCCGGGCCAGGGGCGCTTTTCCGGGCACTGCATCGAGACCGCCGTCGCGGTCCTCGAGGCGGGCCTCGCCGAGGTCGTGGCGCTCGTCTACGGCAACAACGGCCGGTCCGGCGGCGACCGCTACGGCGGCGCCTCAGATCTCTATGGCAGCGGCGGCGCGGGCCTTTGGTTTCCCTACGGCATGACCTCGCCCGGCGCCTTCCACGCGTTGATGGCCCAACGCCATATGAGCCTCTACGGCACCACCAGCGACCAGATGGGCACCATCGCCAAGACCTTCCGCGACCACGCGGCCTTGAACCCGGCCGCCGTGATGCGCGAGCCCTACACGCTGGAGGACTATCACCGATCACGCTGGATCGTGGAACCGCTCCACCTCTTCGACTACTGCCTCATCAACGACGGCGGCGTGGCGATGATCATCACCTCCGCCGAGCGCGCCAAGGACATGAAGGCGACCCCCGTTGCCATCGCCGGCTTCGGCATGGCGACCGAGCTTGCCGGCTCGACCTTCCCGCCCGACGACTTCTGGCACGGCGCCGGCTCGGCGGTCGCGCGCGACGCCTACGAGATGTCCGGCATCGGCCCGACCGAGATGGACGGGCTGATGATCTACGACAACTTCACGCCCACCGTGCTGTTCTGTCTGGAAGCCTTCGGCTATTGCCCGGTCGGCGAGAGCGGCCCCTGGGTCGAGGAGGGCAACCTCGCGCTTGCCGGCGGCGCCTACCCGGCCAACACCTCCGGCGGCCATCTGTCGGAATCCTACATGCAGGGCTGGGCGCTCAACATCGAGGCGGTGCGCCAGCTTCGCGGCGACTGCGACGAGCGTCAGATCGAGGGGGCCGAGCACATCCAGTACATGACCCTGGCCCCGATGGTGACCTCGATCATCTACGCGCGCGAGGCGGCATGAGCGCCTACACGAAGCCCCTGCCCCGGCTCGACGACGCCAACGCCCCCTTCTGGGAAGCGGCCAAGGCGCACGCGCTCAAGCTGCAGAAATGCGACGGCTGCGGCGCGCTGCGTTTCCCCGCGACCCGGTACTGCGCCGAATGCGGCAGCGCCGAGAGCGGTTGGGAGACAGTGAGCGGGCGCGGCACGGTCTCGTCCTGGTGCCGCTTTCATCAGGTCTATTTCGAGGGCTTCGGGGACGATGTCCCCTATACGGTGATCGTCGTGACCCTCGAAGAGGGCCCGCGCCTCTTCAGCAACCTGGTTGACGCGCCGGAAGGCGATATCGAACTTGGCCTGCCGGTCGAGGTCATGTTTGACGACGTAACGCCCGAGGTGACGCTGGTGAAGTTCAAGCCTGCAACCTGAACGGGCGGCGAAAACGGGAGGAGACGGCGGATGAAGGCCATCGTAGTTCGCGAGCCGGGCGGCGTCGACGTGCTCAAGATGGAGGACGTGCCCGACCCCGAGCCCTCGCCCAAGGACGTGATCGTCCGCGTCGAGGCCTGCGGGGTCTGCTTCCACGACATCGTCACCCGCAACGGGACGCTCAAATTCGGCGTCAAGATGCCGCTCATCCTCGGCCACGAGATCTCCGGCATCGTCGAGGCGGTTGGCGACGACGTGACCGACTTCAAGCCGGGCGACCGCGTCACCACGGCCCAGCGCTATCATATTTGCGGTTGCTGCACCTATTGCCGGACCGGCTCCGAAACCCTCTGTCCCGACCGTAAGTTCCTCGGCGACTGGGGCATGGTCGGCGGCTATGGCGAGCTCGTCGCGATCGAGCACGACAACCTCGCCCATGTCCCCGACAACGTCGAGCTCGACAAGGCTTCGATCGTCGCCTGCACCGTCGGCACGATCCTCAATGCCATCCGCGAGGTCGGCAAGCTGGCGCCTGGCGAGCGCGCCCTTGTCACCGGGGCCGGCGGCGGGCTCGGCATGCATTCGGTCCAACTCGCCAAGCTCGCCGGCGCCTATGTCGTCGCCGTCACCACCTCGCCCGAAAAGGCCGAGCGCATCCGCGAGATGGGCGCGCATGAGGTCATCGTCGCCAAGCGCGACGAGGATTTCTCCGATGCCGTGAAGAAGGTGACCGACGGCGAAGGCTGCGACGTCGCCATCGACAATGTCGGCAGCCAGATCTTCCAGCCGGTGCGGCGCAGCATGGCAATCCGCGGCCGCTGGGTCCTGATCGGCCAGCTCACCGGAGAGTTCGTGCCCTTCAACCCGGCGCAGTTGTTCCTGAAAAACATCTCGATGCTGAGCGCCACCAGCACCACGCGAAAGCAACTTCAGGATTGCCTCGAGCTCGTCAGCCGTGGCCAGATCAAACCGATCGTGAGTGAAACCCTGCCGCTCGCCGAGGCCGCCCACGCGCATGAAATGGTCGAGACCGGCAAGGCGCTCGGCCGGGTGCTGCTGACCCCCAAGGGCTGACCGGCGCGGAGGAGGTTCAGCCATGCGCATGCCCGATGCCCGCACGATGCCCGGCCTGATGGACGAGATGGCGGAACGCTATCCCGACCGCGAATTCCTCGTCTACAACGACGAGCGCCTGACCTTCACCCAGTTCCGCGAACGCGCGCGCGCGACCGCCAAGGCGCTCCACGCCATGGGCGTGCGCGAGGGCGAGACGGTCGCCCTCCTCATGGGCAACCAGACCGAATGGCTGCTGATCGCCTTTGCCGTCGCTCTGCTGCGGGCGCGGCTTCTTTCGGTCAACACCTGGTGGCAGGCGCGCGAGCTCCAGCACGCCCTCAATCATGCCGAGGCCGAGTACCTAATCGTCGTCGACCGCTATCTGCGCCAGGATTACATTGGTATGCTGAAGGAGATGGGGGACCTTGGCGAAGCTCTGCCGCATTTGAAACGCATCGTCTGCTACGGCGAGGGCGGCGCACCCGACATGCTGTCCTATGACAAAATGCTTGCCGGCGCTTCGAGCGTGTCCGACGCGGTGATCGACGCGTGGCAAGTCACCGTCGATCCCGATGACGTCGTCTTCCTGCTCTATACCTCCGGGTCATCGGCTTTCCCCAAAGCGGTGCCGATCGCCCATCGCAGCATGATCGAAAACATGCACGGCATCGGAGAGCGCATGCACCTGACCGAGGCCGACCGCATCCACATGGTCATCTCGCTCTTCTGGGGGCTCGGCTGCATGAACGCGGTCTTCGCGATCATGACCCACGGCGCCTGCATCGTGCTGCAGCACAACTTCGATGCCGGCGAGGCTTTGGCGCTGATCGAACGCGAGCGCTGCACAGCTACTTATGCGATGGCCAACATGGTGATCGCGCTCTACAACCACCCCGACCGCAAGACGCGTGATCTGAGCGCGCTCCGCACTGGCGTCACCCTGGCCGAAGCGGTCGATATGATGGTCGAGATGGGCGTGACCGAGATCGCCTCGGTCTACGGCCTCACCGAGTCCTATGGCAACAGCACGGTCTGCGACGGCCGCGATCCGATCGAGTACAAGCGGCGGACGGCGGGCCCGCCCCTGCCCGGCAACGAGATCGTTATCGCTCACCCGGAAACGCACGCGCCGCTGCCTCAGGGCGAGACCGGCGAGATCAAGATCCGCGGGCACATCATCAAGGAATACTGGAAGGACCCAGAGGCCACCGCGAAGAGCTTCGACGACGAAGGCTTTTTGCTCACCGGCGATCTCGGGCGGTTCGACGAGCGCGGCTATCTCGAATTCCGCGGCCGCCTGAAAGAGATGATCAAGACGGGCGGCATGAACGTCTCCCCCGCCGAGGTCGAGGTGGTGCTGCGCGAGCATGATGCGGTCGACCAGGCCATCGTCGTCGGCGTCCCCGATCCAAAGCGCGACGAAATCCTCGTCGCCGCGATCGTGCTCAAGCCGGGCAAGCAGCTCACCGCAAGTGCGCTCGAGGCGTACTGCCGCGCCCAGATGGCGCGCTACAAGGTGCCGTCGCGCTTCGAGTTCATGCGCTCCGAGGACGTGCCGCTCACCGATACCGGCAAGGTCAGCAAGCGCTTGCTGCAGGACCGCTTCCAGACGACCGCCGCGGCAACGGGTTAAGCGCACGCATGTCCGAGCTCATCCGCGACAAGACCGCCATTGCCGGCATCGGCGTGAGCAAGTTCGGGCGCGGCCTGGAGGAAAGCCAGCTCGAGCTCGGCCTCGTCGCCTTCAAGGAGGCGCTCGACGATGCGGGGCTCGACCGCGACGATGTCGACGGGCTCTCGATCCATATGGGCTGGCCGCTCGGCGTCGACTACGACCGCATCGCCGAGGTCTTCGGCCTCGACATCCGCTACGTGAACCAGAGCTGGCTGCACGGCCGCTTCGTCACCAATGCGCTTCAGCACGCGGCGCTCGCCGTTGCCTCGGGTATGGCTGATTGCGTCGCCTGCATCACCGCGATCAGCTTCACCCGCCTGCGCGGTTTCCTCGGCGGCCCCGAGGATCAGGAAGGCACGCGCGAGGAAGGCGGCACGCACGGCGAGGCGCCCGCCTATGGTCTCACGGCGCCCGCCAGCGGTGCCGCGATGGCGATGCAGCGCTACATGGCGGAGTACGGCGCGACCAGCGAACAGCTCGGCGAGGTCGCTGTCACTTTCCGCCGCCATGCCGCCCGAAACCCCCGCGCCGTCATGCGAACGCCGATGAGCCTCGTCGATCATCAGGCCTCGCGCATGGTCGTCGATCCCCTGCGGCTCTACGACTGCTGCCTGATCACCGACGGCGCCGCCTGCGTGCTCGTGACCTCGACCGAGCGGGCGCGCGACCTCAACATCCGGCCGGTCACCATCGCCGGCATGCAGGGCATCCGTTCGGGCCGCGAGGAGTTCATCTTCAGCCCGCGCGGCCTCGGCCTCAACCAGCAGACCGTAAATCCACAGCCCGCCCGCGAGCGCGATCTCGAGGTCTATCGCAGCGCCGGCATCGACCGCGACGATGTCGATGGGCTCTATACGTATGACGCCTTCACACCGCTCGTCCTCTTCACGCTCGAGCGCTTCGGCTTCGCGGGGCCGGGCGAGGCGGCGGCCTGGATCCAGGGCGGGCGTATCGGCCTCGGCGGCGAGCTGCCGATGAACACATCGGGCGGTCTCCTGTCGGAGGCGCATGTCGCCGGATGGAACTCGATCACCGAGATGGTGCGCCAGCTCCGCGGCACCGCGGGCGACACCCAGATAAGGGGCGCCTCGGTGCTGCAATGGGGCACCGCCTGGGGCGACTCCATTATCCTGCGGAACTGAGCGCGGCTCCCGAGACAGCAATGACTGAAACGACCGATCCGCCCTACGCCAAACCCCTGCCCCGCATCACCGCGGACAACGCGCCGTTCTTCGATGGCTTGAAGCGCGGCGAGCTTCGTCTGCCGCGCTGCGACGATTGCGGGCGTTTCCACTACCCGCCCGGCCCGGTGTGTCCCTACTGCTTTTCCGAGGCGGTCGAATGGACGCCGACCACCGGGCACGGCACGGTCTCGAGCTGGGTCGTCGTCCACAAGGCCTGGTTTCCTGCCTTCGAAGCGGAGATTCCC
The DNA here is from genome assembly GCA_037387885.1 of Alphaproteobacteria bacterium. Taxonomy (GTDB): domain Bacteria; phylum Pseudomonadota; class Alphaproteobacteria; order JAPULJ01; family JAPULJ01; genus DATKZM01. Next base: position 8,981 of record JARRKQ010000047.1, read on the forward strand.
TACAACGTGGTCCAGGTCGAGCTCGACGAGGGCCCGCGCCTCACCGCAAACGTCGTCGATGCGGCGCCGGACGAGCTCAGCGTGGGCATGAAAGTCGTGGCGGTCGTCGACACCGTGACGCCGGAACAATATCTGCTCCGCTTCCGCCGGGCGAAATAACCGGCGGTCCTATCCCTGGAATCGCGGCTCGGGCAGCCCCGTCACGCCGACATCGACGGCGAGCACGCCGCCCGCATAGGGCTCGCGCGCCAGCACGTCCTCCGGCAACCGGAAACGGCCCGTGGTGACATAGAGGATCTCGAACTTAGCACCGCCGAAGGCGACAGCCGCCGGGCGCGTCACCGGCAGCTCCACCGTGCGTTCGACGCTGCCATCGGGCGCGTAGCGATAGACACAGCCGCCATCGAACTGGGCGCTCCAAAGATATCCCTCGCTGTCGACCGTCGCACCGTCGGGCACGCCCGGCTTGCCCTCGGTGGAGGCGAAGACGCGCTTGTTGCTGATCCTGCCGCTCGCCGGATCGAGATCGTAGGCGTAGATCGCATGATAGTGACTGTCGGCGAAATACATCACCGTGCCGTCCGGGCTGAAGGCGACGCCGTTCGAGATCCAGATATCGCGATCGAACACTTCATGCGTACCATCGCCGTCATAGCGTTGGAGCCGACCCGTCGCATTGGCGAGCGGCTTGTCCATGCTGCCGACCCAGAACCGGCCCTGGCGGTCGCAATGGCCGTCATTGAGGAGATTGTCGGGCAGGTCGGGCTCGAGATCGACGATGTGCTCGAAGCTCCCACTCTTCGGCTCATAGAAGGCAAGGCCCGAGCGCGCGGCCATCAGGAAGCCGCCGTCCTCGCGCATGGCAAACGATCCTGCCTTTTCCGGCGGTGTCCAGGACGTGACCGCGCCGCTGGCGCCGTCGAGGCGATGCAGCGCCGGCTTGAAGATATCGATCCAGTAGAGCGCCTGCTCACGGTCGTCCCAAAGCGGGATTTCGCCGATCACGTCTTCGGTTTGAGCAACGCACTCGATATCGACCATGGGACCCAGGACCTCCGCCCGTCGCAGTCGCCGATTTCGGCGGCGCATCCTGGTCGAGAATACAAACTTCGCCGCGCCGGGACGACTCAATCCCGGCGCAGGGCGGCAATGCAAGGATGTGTCCGCTCAAACGCAGCCGTATTTATGCGCCCACATCACGCGGGTCGGTAGCGGCCGCCTGTCCCAGCGACTTCGCGATCGCCGCGACCGGCCTCGTCGAATTGCCCCTCGGCGGTGAAATGCCGCAAGGGCCGGCGCTTGTCGAACGGCGCTTCGGCGACTGGCGATGGATCGGCTCCAAGCCGATCCGCAACCGGCATGGTCGCGTCCGGGCGCGCGTCGTCGCTTGCATCGCGTCCATCTATCGGATTGCCGCTTTCAGCCGGCTTGCCGGCAGCAGAAACCTCCGCCAGCACGGGCTCGGCGCTGCCATAGTCGCTGATGAACTCCTCGAGGCCCCTGCGAAACGCCGTCCAGCTCTTTACGGTCCGGGCAAAGGCTTTCATGGCCTCGATCGACGCGCCGGCCCCGACGCCATCCTCCATCAGACGCAGGCACCGGAGCTCGTTCACGTGCGGCAAGCGGCGGCGCAGCAGGTCACATATGTAGATAAACTCACGAAAGTAGGGTTTGTCGCGCGCGGCCTGGCGGAGCTCTACGACCTGCGGTATCGCCGCGAAGGCGCGCTCCCATGACGCCAGCAGGACGACACCGTCCCGCCATTCCAGCATTTGATCGAGCGCATCCTCCAAAGCCTCATAGATTGCCGGCAAGCCATATTGCCGGACCCAGCGGCGCATACGCTGTCGGCATTCTTCGCTCATCGGGAGCCCTGTCCGCGCCACGATCCGCCGGTCGAGCGCGTCCACGGCCTCGTCTTGAAGCCCGACAATCTCCTCGCGCCACGCGATCACCATTTCGAACTGGGCGCGGCGCTCTTCGATGGCTTGAGCCTGCTCTTGCCGGTTGGCGAAACTGGCGGCACCGATGGTGGGATCGTCGTCCAGGGCGACCGGATCAACCGCCTTGCGAGCATCATGGCTGTCGCCGCCGCCCGCCACGGCCCCCCGATCTTTCAACGCGATCCGCTCATCGTCGGCCAGGTTGCGCACGCCCTTGCCGAAATTGCACGCCGCGCAGGCCGTTACGAGATTGTCAAAATCGTCGCTTCCGCCATCCGCCACAGGGATGACATGATCGACGTGCAGCTGAACATTCGGTGCGGTAGCGCCACAATACCGGCAGGCGAACGAGTCGCGCTTGAATACGCTGAATCTGACCTTCTTGCCAAGCGTTCCTCGCGTCATTCGCGCAATATAGCAGTCACACGATCGTAATCTAGGCAAAAGCGGATTGCTCACTTTTTTGCATGTAATTTGCAACCATGGCGAGTCGATACAACCATAAGACGTATCGAGATCGAATCACCGTCGCTTTCCCCTCCGATACACCGCCGGAAAATTTTCGGGCGAAAGCGGCCTTTTCCTTGAAATACTTATATATCTAAAGATCGATCATGCGATGGGGTTCGAATATCCAATTCCATCGTTGGCTGTTCAAAAAATCTGAGTCCGCACCGTGGGCCAAGACGCCAGATTTCCAGCATGGCCACCGCCTTCTCATCCGGCGGTTTCACCACCACGGCCAAGTTTTTTTGGCCGTACGGAAAATTCTATTTTAACGCGCAGGGCGAAAGTTCGATTTTTGACCGTCAAACGAGGCGATCAACCCCATCGACGGTTCGGCGCTTAAGGCCTGGCGCGATGAAAATGGGCAGTGTTCGATCGGCGTGATTCGGCACGGGGCCAATGCCTTGCCGAGACCACAGCAATCGAGACCGTAGGACTATTGACAGCGTGAGGGCTGGGCACACGTCCGGCGCACGAGCCTATCCTCAGTCCTCGTCAGGCTTGAGGTGGTGGATGATCGCGCGCGCTGCGGTGTCACTCAGCCACGGCCATTCAAGCTGGAGGGCGCCAATTATGAAGTCCTCAAGAGCCTCCGGCTCCGTCATTCCGACCATCACCGCCTGGGCGCGAACCTCCTGCACCGTTTCACGCATAGCGGCGAATTGCGCCGCTTGTCGGCCGCGGTCGGTCTCGCTCTTCTTCGACATCTGCGGGTACCGCCCGCGTAACTTTGCGCGCGCTCCCTCTTGGAACTGCCGCATCCTCACCATCCCATACATCCAATGCGGTCACATTATGACACTAATCTTACTGGGCCGCGCGGTCGGCCACCGGCCACCCAAGCCATTGAAATCGTTGTCCCCCGAATCCTGACGTCGCACACCGCCAGATACCAATGCCCTCGCCGTCTCCCAGCCACCGAGCATGGAAAACGCGAGCCGGACCCACGGGCCGGTCCCGATCGAACATCAGCGCTCAGGAAATCATGGTGGGCCCGGCAGGACTCGAACCTGCAACCAAACCGTTATGAGCGGTTCGCTCTAACCAATTGAGCTACGGGCCCGCCGTTGCTCGTGCGGAACGTCGGGTCTGCCACGGCCGTCGTCAAGCGCAAATGCGCGGCCATTTCAACCGGTCACAGCGTCATCCCCTGGATCTCCTGAGAAGAGCCGCCTCCAGCCGAACTTTTCGAAATGCTGAAAAATCGACAACAAAACCATTGGCTTGGAATTGTATCCTAATGAAAGATTCAATTTGTCTAAATATTGCCTTAGTTATTAACTGCATTTTACTAGAATTTTTCACTTCAAATTAAAGGCCTCAGGATCATTCCTTGCGGGCGCCCGCAGGTCGCCCGACAGCTTCGCGATGTGGCGCAACCGATGACGTCGGAAGACGCCATAAGAAGCTGCAAGAATCCTGGGAGCCGAGAATGGCCAGCGACACGCCCCGCTATCCTTCCGATCCGTCCGCCCCTCGGCCCACTTCCGCCCAATCCATGAAAGACAACAACGACGCGGTCGCGGAGCAAGGAGATAACCTGCCCCGGCCCGACGCCCGCCGCTGGTACCGGCGCGACAAGCGCAAGGTGATAGCCGCGGTTCGCAATGGCGATCTCGGCTTCCGTGACGCCTGCCAGCGCTACCGGCTGTCCTACCAGGAGTTCGTCGATTGGGAGCGCATCAGCGGCGCCGATGATCGCATGCGCCGGCTCTGTCCGGACAATGAGCGTCGACGCTTTCACCGGATCGCGATGCGCTCCCCGGCCAGCCTGCGGGTCGACGACCGGCGCGTTGAATGCGAGATCGAGAACCTGTCGGCGACTGGCGCGCTCCTGATGGTCGATGAAGGCCGGAGCTACCCCGCGCATATCGCCCTGGAGGTGCCACACAGTCGTGAGGCCCTGCCCGCCCGCGTGGCCTGGCGCGGCCGCAACACGCTCGGGATCGAGTTCACGGCGGGCCCGGCGATGGTGGCCTCGCAGTTCGACAATCGTTGGATCGAGGGCTCGAACGCGCTTCGCCGCGAGGCGCGGTAAGACCCTTCAGCCTTGCGCCGCCGGTCCGCGGACCCGGAAGAACAGCGCGTAGAGCACCGGCACCACGCCCAGGGTAAAGACCGTTCCGACGAAGAGCCCGAAGGCGATCACCACCGCCATGCCGAAGAAGAGCGGATCGACGGTGACGATGAGCGGCGTCAGCCCGAGGATCGTCGTCATGGTGGTCATCAGGATCGGCCGGAACCGCGCCAGGCTTGCCGCGACGATGGCCTCGTAAGGATCCTTGCCTTCATCGCGTTCGATATCGATGCGGTCGACCAGCACGATGCCGTTGTTGATGATGATGCCCGCGAGGCTCAGGAAGCCTAAGATCACCATGAAGCCGAAATCGGCGCGCATGACCAAGAGGCCGATTACGGCGCCGATCAAGGTCAGCGGAATGGTCAGCAGGATGATCGCCGGCCGCCGAAACGAGCCGAACTGCCAGACCAGCAGCGCCAGGATGAGGGCGAAGCAGACCGGCATGTTCTTGAAGAGATTGGCCTGCGCCTCCTTCGATTTCTCAAGCTCCCCGCCGACCTCCCAGCGATAGCCGTCCGGCAGCTTGAGTGCAGCCAGCGCCGGGCGCAGCTGGTCTAAAAGCTGCAGCGCCGTCAGCGTCTGGTTCTTGGCGCTCACCGTGACCGTGCGCTCCTGGTTGTAGCGCTTGATCCGGCTCAGCACCCATTCGGCGCGGACATCGGCGATCTGGGTCAGGGGCACGATCCGGCCGCTGCTTGTGGAAAAGACCGAGACGTTGCGCAGCGCGGTCAGCACCTGCCGCTCGGTCGGCTCGCCGCGCACGACCAGCGGGATCGATTTGTCGCCCTCGCGGTAGTTGGAGATCACCGCGCCGTCGATATAGGCGGCGAGCGAGTTCGCCACCTCCTGCGAGGTGATGCCGGCCCGCCGCGCCCGGGCCTGGTCCACCAGCACCCGCGCCTTGATGACGTAGTTCTCCCAGTCCTGCTTGGCGTCGAGCGTGCCTGGGATGGTGCGAAGGGCCGTCATCACATCCGCCGCGGCGCGCGTCAGATGCTTGGTGCCGGGCCCCGAGATCCGAATGCTGACCTCACCGGTTTCCGTTGGTCCGAACCACATCGCCTTCACCCGGCCCGTCTTCCGAGGTATGCGGCTTCACATGCATGAAGCGGTAGCAAAGCGTCGTCGTCGAGACCATGGCGAGGAACCATGACGACAGCAGCACGATGATCACCACTTGGCCCAGCGACAGCGTGTACTCGCCAGTACCGCCGACGGCGAGCGGGATCGGCGCGAAGGCCAGGATCGTGGTGAGCGACGCGGTCAGCAGCGGGATCGCCAGCGACCGGCCGGCCGCAATCACCGCCGCGCGTCGCTCCTCGCCGCGCTCCAGACGCGCGCGGATGTCCTCGGCGATGACGATGCCGTTATCGACCAGCATGCCGAGAGCGATGATCATCGCCGCGATCGACATGCGCTGGAGCTCGATATCGGCTGTCCACATGATGATGAGCCCCATCAGCATCGCCAGCGGAACGAAAGAGCCGACGATGAGCCCGGTGCGCAGGCCTAGGAACAGCATCACCACCACCAGCACGATAGCGAGCGACTGGTAGACATTGCCGACCGCACCGGATACCGCGTCCTCGACCAGCTTCGGCTGGAAGGTGGCGTATTGCAGGAAATAGCCGAAGGGCAGCGAGCCCTCGATCGCCTTCACTTTCGCGGTCAAGCGGCGGCCGAACTGGACGGCATTGACGCCGTCCAGCATCGAGACGCTGAGCACGATGGCGGGCCGGCCGTTGAAGAACACCGGCTTCTCCGGCGGCTCCGCGTAGCGGCGGCTGATCTTCACGATCTCGCGCAGAGGCACGACCTTGGTCGTGCCGGGGATCGCGATCAGCACCGAGGAGATCTCCGCCACATCGTTGAAGTTGCCCGACGGCTCGACGACGATCACGCGCCCCGCCGCATTGAGCCGCCCGCCCGGCAGGATGATGTTCTGCGCGGTCAGCGTGTTGACGATGGTGCCGGGGTTGAGGCCGAGCTGCGCCATCTTGGCGCTCGAGACCTCGAGATAGATGCGCTCTTCCTGGATGCCGAAGAGCTCAACCTTCTTGATGCCCTTCACGGTGTAGAGCCGGTCGCGGGTCGTGCGCGCCACCGCCCGCATCTCCGCCATCGTGAACCCGTCGGCCCAAAGCGCGATGGTCGCAACCGCCGTCAGCCCGCGCTCGTCGTTGACATTCGGGCCTTGCGTCCCCTCCGGCAGCTTGGCCTTCAAGTCCGCCATCTTGTTGCGCAGGTCCTGCCAGACCGGCGCCATGTTCTTGATCTCGTCCTTGACGATGACGTGAACGATGGAGGAACCGGTCTTGCTGTCGGACTTGATCTCCTTGACCTGCGGGATCTGCCGGATCGTCTCCTCGATCGGCCGGGTGATCAGGTCCTCCACCCGCTTGGTCGACATGCCGGGGAAGGACGCCGTCACCACGGCCTCGCGGATCCGGATCGTCGGATCCTCCTTCTTGGGATAATCGAGATAGACGTAGATGCCGCCGGCGATGATGGTGACGATCAGCAGGATCACCAGCCGGTTGTTGTTGAGGGCGGCTTCGGTCAGCGAGCGCATTGTCTAGTCCCGACCGGCCTAACAGCTGTTCCGTCGCCGCTCAATTCGCCGCCATCAGCTTGACCTTCTGACCGTCGGCCAGAAAGTTGACGCCGGCGACCGCGACGATGTCGCCGGGCTTCACGCCCACGATTGCGATCATGTTCTCCTGAACGCCGGCGCCGCGCACCAGCACCTTCTTAACGGTCCGCGATTTCGGCTGATAGACGAAGACATAGCCGCGCCCCTGCTTCTGGTCGGGGGCCGGCGCAATGGCGGCGAGCGGCACGAAATAGCCGGTCGTCTGGCTTTCGTTCTGCAGGCGCACCTGCACCTGGGCCGACATGCCCGAACGGGCCGAGCCCGGCGGGTCGAGCAAACTCGCCTTCACCGGAAAGGCGTTCGCGGTTCCCGCCTTCGAGCCGATCTCGGTGATCCGCCCGGAACATCGGCAGCTATTCGGCGTCGAGAAGGTGATGACGACCGGCATGCCCAACGATAACCGCGCGATGGTGTTCTCCGGCACGTCGAAAGCGACCTCGAGCGCACCCGTCGCGTCGATCTCGAAGAGCTTCTGCCCCGCCTTCACGTCGCTGAACGGATCGACGAGCTTTTCCGAAATCGTGCCGTCGAAGGGCGCGTGAAGCTCGGTGTTCGCGAGGTCCCGACGCGCAAGGCTGAGCTTCGAGGTTGCGATATTGACCTGACCGACCGCGGCCTCATAGGCGCTCTGATGCTGTTCGAGCCGCGACTTGGCGATCCAGCCCTTGGCAAAGAGCGCTTTCTGGCGCTCGAGCTCGGAGCGCTTCTGGCCCCGATCCGCCTCGGCCTTGCGCAATTCGGCCTGCGCCGCCTGCACGTCGAGCTCGTAGGGCTTCTTGTCCAGCACCGCGAGGATCTGGCCCTTGCGCACCGCATCGCCCGCCTTCACCAGCACCTTCTGGACGTTGCCCGAGACCTGGAAGCTGAGCGCCGAAGAGTTCGTGGCCTGCACGGTGGCGGCATATTTCCGCGTCTGCCCCGAGGCGACCTCGCTCACCGTAAAGGTCTTGATCGCGCGGACGAATTCGACGGGCTTTTCCGCCTCCTCCCCGCACGCGGCCAGGAGCGCGGCCGATCCAAACAGGATGCCAATCGCGCGTATCGTGCGTATCGTGCGTTTCGGCCGCATCGCCACCGCTCTCCCCTCAAAGCCGCTCGCCCGATCGCGCAAGCTAGCCGCTCATTGCACGCCCCGCAATGCGGTCGAGACTTGCGGAAGGCACGTGCTCGACACAGATCTCATATGTCACACTGCGTCGCGCCAACCACGCCCAAAAGAGCGCGGGCGATGGCACCAGGGAGGAACGAAATGATGTCCACACTTCGCCTAGCGGCCATGCTGATTGCCGGCCTCGGCCTCGCAGCTGCCGGCGCCCGCGCCGCGGAGACCGCGAGCGCAACCCTCAAAGATCCCGCCGGCAAGATCGTCGGCACAGCGTTGCTGCGGCAATCCCCCAATGGCACGCTCGTAGCGGTGCGATTTCGGGGCCTGCCGCCCGGCACGCACGCCTTCCACATCCACGCTGTCGGTAAATGCGAGCCGCCCTTCGCCTCAGCCGGCGGTCACTACAACCCGACCGGCGCCAAGCACGGCTTCCTCGTCACCGGCGGGCCGCATGCCGGCGACATGCCGAACATCCACGTCGGCGCCGACGGCAAACTCGACATCGAGGTGCTGAACGTGAAGCTCGCCCTCGACGCCGGCCTGTTCGATGCCGATGGGTCCGCGATCGTGCTGCACGCCAAGGGCGACGACTACAAGAGCCAACCCTCCGGCGCTGCCGGCGGCCGCATTGCTTGCGGGGTGATCACGAAGAAGTAACGATCGAGCAATCGGGGACCCCGGACCTTGACGACCCTTGAGTCCCCATCGCTGAAATCGGCTCAGGTATCGAGGAAGCTGCGGAGCTTCCGGCTCCGGCTCGGGTGCTTGAGCTTGCGCAAGGCCTTCGCCTCGATCTGGCGGATGCGCTCGCGGGTGACGGAGAACTGCTGGCCGACCTCTTCGAGCGTGTGGTCGGTGTTCATGCCGATGCCGAAGCGCATGCGCAGCACGCGCTCCTCGCGCGGGGTCAGCGCGCGGGGTCAGGGTCGCCAGCACGCGGGTCGTGGTCTCGCGCAGGTTCGACTGGATCGCCGCGTCGAGCGGCACGACCGCGTTCTTGTCCTCGATGAAGTCGCCGAGATGGCTGTCCTCCTCGTCGCCGATCGGCGTCTCGAGCGAGATCGGCTCCTTGGCGATCTTCAGGACCTTGCGCACCTTCTCCAGCGGCATGGCGAGCTTCTCGGCCAGCTCCTCCGGCGTCGGCTCGCGGCCGATCTCGTGCAGGATCTGGCGCGAGGTGCGCACCAGCTTGTTGATCGTCTCGATCATGTGGACGGGGATGCGGATCGTGCGCGCCTGGTCGGCGATCGAGCGGGTGATCGCCTGGCGGATCCACCAGGTGGCGTAGGTCGAGAACTTGTAGCCGCGGCGGTACTCGAACTTATCGACCGCCTTCATCAGGCCGATATTGCCTTCCTGGATCAGATCGAGGAACTGCAGGCCGCGATTGGTGTATTTCTTGGCGATCGAGATGACGAGCCGCAGGTTCGCCTCGACCATCTCCTTCTTGGCCTTGCTCGCCTCCTGCTCGCCCTGGCGCACCGAGTTGTAGATGCGCCGGAACTCGCCGACGGGCAGCGAGACCGTATCGGCGATCTCGGCGATGCCGTCGCGGATCGCCTCGATTTCTTCTTCGAAGTTGGTGGTGAACTTCTTCCATTGTTTGGAGCGCTTGGCGACCTTGCGCGCCCATTTGGGATCGAGCTCCTGGCCGTAGTGCTGCTCCAGGAAATCCTCGCGCTTGACGCCGCCGGCCTCCGCATAGCGCAAGAGGCGCCCCTCGAAGCTGACCAAGAGCCGGTTCAGCTCGTGCATCTGACCGACGAGCTGCTCGATGCGAAGATTGTTGAGCCGGATGCTGCGGACCTGATCGACCAGCTCGTCGCGCACCTTGGCGTAGCGCCGCTCGACGCGGGTGGAAGGCTCGGAGCCCTTCTGCAATTCGGTCAGACGCTGATCCTGGATCTTGGCGAGCTTCTTGTACGTCCCCGCGATGCTGTCGAAGGTGCCGAGCACGTCCGGCATCAACGTCGCTTCCTTGGCCGCCAGCGACAGATTGGTCTCGTCGTCATCATCATCGTCGTCATTGTCGCCGGAAGCGCGCTCGCCGTCTTCGCCGTCCGCATCGTCGTCATCGGCGCCATTGGCCCGCGCGCCTGCGCCGTTGGCCTTCGCGCCCGCCTCACTGTCGGCGCCATTGGCGCCGGCCGCGCCGTTGGCCCCGGCCGCCCCGTCGGCGTCATCATCTTCGTCCTGATCGACGTTGTCGGCCGTCACGGGACCGCCGCCGAAGGTCACTTCCAGGTCGATGATGTCGCGCAGCAGCATCTTCTGGCCGACCAGCGCGTCGCGCCACGAGATGATCGCCTGCATGGTCAGCGGCGACTCGCAGATGGCGCCGATCATCTTCTCGCGGCCGGCCTCGATGCGCTTGGCGATCGCGATCTCGCCCTCGCGCGACAGCAGCTCGACCGAGCCCATCTCGCGCAGATACATGCGCACCGGATCGTCGGTGCGGCCGACATCGTCGTCCGAGACATTGCCCGAGCGGGTAGTTGTGGGGGTATCGTCGCTCGACGACTTCTCCGGGGTATCGTCGCCGTCGCTATCGCTGTCGCCTTCATCGCCCTCGATGACGTTCACGCCCATCTCGGAGAGCTTGGAGAGCACGTCCTCGACGACATCGGAGGAGACCCGGTCCGGCGGCAGGGCCTCGGCGACCTCATCCTCGGTCACATAGCCGATCTCCTTGGCGCGCGCGACGAGCTTCTTGACCGATGCATCGACGCTGTCGAGCAGCGGTGCCTCGCCGCCATCCTCGCGCGTGGCCGGCGCCGCCGATTGTTTTTTCGCTTGGGCCTTACTCGCCATGGGCTCCATCCCCGATGATCATGAAGACGTGTCTCACGAAACAAAAAGAGCCGCCCTGTCCCCCGCGACGTGTCACGAGGTCAGGCGGCCGCCGCCGTCTCCAGTTGATTCGAAATCGTCGTCGCCGGCGAATGCCCGCTTCTTGAGCGCATCCAGATAGGCCCAGTTGCGCTGCGATGGGTCGGCCGCGAAGGCTTCGCGGGCCGCCTCGATCTCGCTTGCGAAACTTTGGCGCCTTTGGAAGAGATCATATAAGTGCGACCAGCCACGACGAACGGTTTCGGCCTCGGCGCCCACCCGCGCGAACGCGGCATGTTGCAGCACATCCTGGCTCAGAACGCGCGCAACGAGGTCGCTGAAACCGTGTTCGGAGAGGTGGCGCTTGAGTGCCTCACTGTCAAGGTCCGAGAACCAAGCGTTAACGATTTCTTGCCGCAGCTTGTCGAGGTCGGCTGAGGCCAGATGCAAGGTCCCGATCTCCTCGTCAAACTCGCCCAGGAGCCAGGGGTGGTTAATGACGGCGGCCACCAGGGCCTGCTGGTGGCGGGCATCCAACACCCGGACATTGCCGTCGCTGCGGAGGCCGGTATCGCCCGATTGGCCTGCATAGCCCCGGGCCTCGAAGGACCGCCCGCCGAGCCGGTAGGGCTGGCGGTCCTGGCCATCGCGGCGGCGCATGCCGGGCCGGCCGAAGGCCTTGTCCAGCCGCTCGTCGATCTCCACCCGGTAGGCGTCCTGGACCGAGCGCTCGGCGATATGGGCGACGAGCTCGCGCGCCTCCTTGGCGACCAAAGCGCGCCGCTCGGGCGTGTCGGCGGGCCGGTTGGCGGTGGCGATCTCCCAGACCACGTCGACCAGCGGCCGGGCGCTGGCGAGCGCATCGCGCATCACTTGGGGGCCATGGGCGCGCACCAAACTGTCCGGATCCTCGCCCGGCGGCATATAGGCAAAGCGGAGCGAGCAGCCCGGCCGCAAGAGCGGCAGCGCACGTTCGGCCGCCCGCGCCGCGGCGCGCCTGCCCGCCGTATCGCCGTCGAAGCAGAGCACCGGCTCCTGCGTCAGCCGCCATAGGAGCTCGATCTGCCCTTCCGTCAAGGCGGTGCCGAGCGGCGCCACGGCACCCGCCAACCCCGCTTGATGCAGCGCGATCACGTCCATGTAGCCCTCGACCGCGACCACCTCGTTGTCGGCGCGCGCCGCCTCGCGAGCGAGCGCCAATCCGTAAAGCGCCCGGCCCTTATGAAAGATGTCGCTGTCGCGCGAGTTCAGATACTTCGGTTGCGCCTCGCCGAGCGCGCGGCCGCCAAAGGCAATGATCCGCCCCCGCTGGTCGGCGATCGGAAAGGTGATGCGGTTGCGCAGGAAATCGTAGCTCGCCCGCCCGTCCTCGGGCTTGGAGATCAGCGCCGCCTCGAGCAGCGTCGCCTCGTCGAATCCGTCTTTCAGGAGCTTGGTCTTGAGCGCCTCGTTGCCGCGCGGCGCGTAGCCCAGGCGGAAGCGTGCGATGGTGTCGTCCGACAGCCCCCGCCCCTTCAGGTAGTCGAGCGCCTCGCGTCCCTCCGACGTCCGCAGCTGGTGCTCGTAGAAGCCGCAGGCCGCCTCGACCGCCTTCATCAACCCGTCGCGCGCGGAAAAGCGCTCGCGTTCCTCCGGCGAGGTGACCGGCATCGCGAGCCCCGCTTCGCCCGCGAGATTTTCCACGGTCTCCGGAAAGCTCAGACCTTCGGTCTGCATGACGAAGCCGATGACGTCGCCATGCGCCCCGCAGCCGAAGCAATGGTAGAAGCCCTTGTCCTCGACGACCGAGAAGGACGGCGTCTTCTCGTTATGGAACGGACACAGCCCCTTCCACTCGCGACC
>JARRKQ010000048.1:0-19124 GCA_037387885.1 Alphaproteobacteria bacterium
TCGCCGATCAGAACATCGCGATCACCAGCGGCGTGAACGCACAGCGGTATTCCGGGGTCTCCGAGGACTCAAAGCGCCTGGTGAACCTGGAGGCGACCCATGTCTCCCTGAGCCGGTTCGTGGAGAATAACACCATAGTCGACCAGCGCCTGCAGGCCATGGAGACCAATGTCAGCCAGCTGAGCGAGATTGCGAGCGACATCCGGACCGAGCTCGTGAGCGCGCTAAACAGCGGAAATGCGCCGGTTTCCGGCATCGACGTTCTGGCCCAGAACCTTCTCGATCAAGTTTCGTCGATCCTTAACGTTACGTTTGATGGTCGGTTCCTATTCTCCGGCTCGATGACCAATACAGCGCCCGTCGACCTGAACGACCCGATGTTCGTGGTGCCTCCGGGCGTCTATCCGAGCACGCCGGATGTCAACTACTACCAGGGGGACCAGCAGATCCTCTCGGTCCGCGCCGATACCGAGCTCACGGTCAATTATGGCGTGACCGCCGACGACCCAGCGATCGAGAAGCTGATCCGCACCCTGCATATGGTCGCCACCACGATCGTCTCACCGGTGCCCGATACCGCCCGCCTGCAGGACGCGCTGAGCGTGGCCGAGGAAGCGGCGAACGATATCCCGCTGATCGTCTCCAAGATCGGCGCCTCGCGGAAGACGCTGGAGACCGCCAGTGCGGTCCATACCGAGACACTGCTCTACACCGAACAGACGATCAGCGACCTGCGGACCACTGATGTCGCCGAAGCGATCACGCTGATGAGCGCCGACCGGTCATCGCTCGAAGCATCGCTAGCCACCCTGGCGCAGATGCGGTCGATCTCGCTGTTGAATTTCCTTTGAGCCAGGACGGCTCCGTTCCGCCGCTTACTTACTGAGGGAGATGTAAGCAATGCCTACCAATCACGCAGCCGTCGCCAAGGGGGGCGACGACGCGTCGAAAGCCGCCCTGGAGGACTCGGTCACCGTCGATACGCAGTTCGGGCCGATGACGTTCCGCAAGGATACGATCATCACCTTCCCGAACGGCTTGCTCGGCTTCGGCGGGGTCGGCGAGTTCGCGCTCGCCAATCTGCCCGATCCGGCGCTTGGCAACTTCAAGCTCATGCAGGCGCTCGACGGCTCCGGCCTCGCCTTCCTGGTACTGCCGCTCGACGCGTTGCCCGATCACATTCACGAAGACGACCTGAGCGCGGCCTTCGAGGCGCTGTCGGTCAAGCGCGAGGACGCACTCGTCCTCTTGATCGTCACGGTCCGCAAGACCGCCGATGCGACCAAGCTGACCGTCAACCTGCGCGCGCCCGTCTTCATCGATGCCGGCACGCGCAACGCCTACCAGTATGTCAGCCAAAACGGCGCCTATCCGATCCAACACGAGCTTTAGCTCAAGGCCCAATAGCTTAAGCGAAACTTTACCATGGCGCGCGATCATCGACCTTCAACCCGGCGCCGCGGCCGCGGCAACGAAGGCGGCCGGCGCGATACGGCGATCAACGAGATGCGCCGTGCCGTGCTGAGGCCGGGCGAGGAGGATCAGACCGCGATGGCCAGGCCTCAGCACGCCGAGCCCAATTCCCGCCCTCTGGGCGATCTCGACGTCGTCATTCTGTGTGGCGGCCTTGGCACGCGGCTGCGCGAAGAGACCGAATTCAAGCCCAAGCCGATGGTCGAGATCGGCGGCCGCCCGATCCTCTGGCACATCATGAAGCACTACCACCATTACGGGGTGCGGAACTTCATCCTGTGCCTGGGCTACAAGGGCGAGGCGATCCGCGACTTCTTCCTCAACTACGAGTTCAATCATTTCGACGTCGCCGTTGATCTGCGCTCCGGCGACATCGAGACGCTGTCGAACAGCTTTGCCGAGGACTGGCGGGTCGTGCTCGCCGATACCGGCGCGGAGACGCTGACCGGCGCGCGCATCAAGAAGGCGCTGCGCTACGTGCGCGGCAATACCTTCCTCGCGACCTCTGGCGACGGGCTGGCGAATGGCGATCTGAACGCGCTGGTCGCCCATCACGATCAGAGCGGCCGCCTGTCGACCGTTACCGCCGTGCACCCCTCCTCCCGCTTCGGCGAGCTCGCGATCGAAGGCGACATGGTCCGCTCCTTCCAGGAAAAGCCCCAGGTCGCCGGCGGCTGGATCAATGGCGGCTTTTTCGTTTTCAACCGGCGCGCCTTCGACGGGCTGCGGCCGGACGAGAACGTGCCGCTCGAGACCGGCGTGCTGGAGAAGCTCGCCGACAAGGCGGAGCTTTCGGTCTACCAGCATGACGGCTTCTGGCAGTGCATGGACACGGCGCGCGAGATGCAGCTGCTGAACGATCTTTGGGCCAGCGGCGATGCGCCTTGGCAGAGTTGGGAAACATGCAGGCTGTCAGCGTAAAGCAGCGGTTCTGGCGCGGGCGACGCGTCTTCGTCACCGGCCATACGGGCTTCATTGGCGGCTGGCTCTGCCAGTGGCTGAACCGGCTCGGCGCGCAGGTCACCGGTTATGCGATCGACCCGCCGAGCCAGCCCAACTTCTACGACGCCGCGCGCCTCGGCAACCGGATCCCGTCGATCTACGGCGATGTGCGCGATCTCGCAGCACTCAGCCAGGCGATCAACGACGCCGAACCCGAGGTCGTGCTGCACCTGGCCGCCCAGCCGCTGGTGCGCACCGCCTTCCACGAGCCGGCGCACACCTTCGCGACCAATGTGATGGGCACGGTCAACCTGCTGGAGGCGGTGCGGCGCCCGGACAGCGTGCGGGCCGTCGTCGTCTTTACGACCGACAAGGTCTACGAGAACCAGGAATGGGAATGGGGCTACCGCGAGAACGACCGCCTCGGCGGCCGTGAGGCCTACGGTACCAGCAAGGCCGCGGCCGAGATGGCGGTCTCCGCCTACCGGGAAAGCTATCTTGCGGTCCGTCACGCCCCGGTCGGGGTCGCCACCGTGCGTTCGGGCAACGTAATCGGCGGCGGCGACTGGGCCGACGAGCGGCTGGTGCCCGATGCGGTGCGCGCCTTCGCCAGCAACAAGAAGCTCTGGGTCCGCAGCCCGGATGCGGTGCGGCCCTGGCAGCACGTGCTCGATCCCGTGCGCGGGCTCCTGGTGCTCGCCGAACAGCTTCACGCCGATCCCGCAACGTATGCGACCGCCTGGAACCTCGGCCCCGCCGATGACAGCGCCCGGCCCGTCGCCGAGGTGATCGATATGCTCAGCCGCCACTGGGGCGGCGGCGCGGGTTGGGAAATCGATCAGCGCAACAAGCCTTACGAGGCGCGCCTGCTCGCCCTCAACAGCGCCCGTGCGGCCGAAGGGCTCGGCTGGCGCGGCGCCTGGAATTTCGATGAGGCGATCGCGCGTACCGTCGAGTGGTATCGCGTCTTCTATGATGGCGCCGACGTCGCCGCGCTGTCGGACAAGCAGATCGCTGCCTATGAGACCGCCCTCGCGCCCAAGCGCGAGCCGGTGGCTGCCAAGCGGAGCGCCTGAGCCATGCCCGGCGAAGCCGCACAGCATATCGAGACCGCCGGCGACTGCCGGTTCTGCGGCGCAGCCCTCACCGAGACCATGGTCGATCTGGGCGAGACGCCACTCGCCAACTCTTATGTCGCCTCCGATCAGGCAAGCAGCTACGAGCCGCGCTATCCGCTGCACGTCTATGTCTGCAGCACCTGCTTCCTGGCGCAGCTTCCGGCGCACGAGACGCCCGACGCGATCTTCGGCGACTACGCTTATTTCTCGTCCTATTCGCAGAGCTGGCTCGAGCATTGCGAGCGTTATGCCGAGGCGATGATCGAGCGTTTCGACATCAATCCGACGCAGCGCGTCGTCGAGATCGCCAGCAATGACGGCTATCTGCTGAAGTTCTTCAAGGCGCGCGGCATTCCGGTGCTGGGGATCGAGCCGGCGGCCAACGTCGCCGCCGAGGCGCAGGCCAACGATATCCCGACCCTGATCGAGTTCTTCGGCACGGAGTCGGCGCGCGGCCTCGCCAATGCCCGCAAGACCGCCGATCTCCTGGTCGCCAACAATGTGCTCGCCCACGTCCCCGACCTCAACGATTTCGTCGAGGGGCTGCGGATGGCGCTCAAATGGACGGGCGTGCTGACGATTGAGTTCCCGCATCTCCTCAAGCTCATCGAGCAGAATCAGTTCGACACGATCTATCACGAGCATTTCTCGTACTTTTCGCTGACCACCGCCGAGCGCGTGCTCAAGGTTCACGATCTGCGCATCTTCGACGTCGAGGAGCTACCGACCCATGGCGGCAGCCTGCGCATCTATGCCTGCCGCGACGACAACGAGCGCGAGACCACCACCAACGTGGCGCGGATCAAGGTGGAGGAATCCGAGACAGGACTGCAGAAGATCGAGACTTACCGGAACTTCAGCCGCCGTGCGGCCGCGGTCGGGCGCGATCTGCGCGACTTCCTCACCAGCGCCAAGAGCGCCGGCAAGACGGTGGCCGGCTACGGCGCGCCCGCCAAGGGCAACACGCTGCTCAACTACTGCGGCATCGGCCCGGAGCTTCTGCCCTACACCGTCGATGTGAGCCCGCACAAGCAAGGCCGCCTGCTCCCCGGCAGCCACATACCGGTCGAGCATCCCAACGTGATCGCCGAGCGCAAGCCCGACTACGTGCTGGTCCTCCCCTGGAACCTCAAGGACGAGATCGTCTCCGACATGGCTCATGTCCGCGAGTGGGGCGGCAAGTTCGTCGTGCCGATCCCGGACGTGAAGGTGTTGCCATGAACTTCCGCAAGCTGGCCATTCGCGGCGCCTTCCTGATCGAGCCCGAGCCGCTGGTCGACCATCGCGGCTTCTTCACGCGCATCTGGTGTCGCGACGAGTTCGCCTGCCAGGGCATCACGCGGCCGTTCGATCAGTCGAGCCTCTCGCACAACGCCGCGCGCGGCACCTTGCGCGGGCTGCACTTCCAGACCGCACCCAACGAAGAGGCCAAGCTGGTCACCTGCCCGGCCGGCGCGATCTTCGACGTGATCGTCGATCTGCGCCCGAGCTCGCCGACTTTCGCGAGTTGGGTCGGTGTCGAGATCTCGGCGACCAACCACAAGATGGTCTATGTCCCGGAAGGCTGCGCGCACGGCTTTCAGACGCTCGCCGATTGCAGCGACGTGATTTACCAGATCGCCGGCCCCTTCCATCCCGAATCGGTCGGCGGCCTGCGCTGGAACGATCCCGACCTCGCCATCGACTGGCCCGTCGTCGATCCGATCATGTCGGAGCGCGACGCCAACCTCCCCTACCTGTCCGACCTCGGCGAGCGCAAGGAGGCCGTCTGATGCTGATTGTTTCACCCAAGGCCAAGATCTCGCCGCACGCGGACATCGAGGATTCGGTGCGCGGCAGCAAGATCACCATCAAGGACGGCGCCGTCATCGACAGCTTCGTCAAGGTCAAGCCGGCCGGCGGCGAGGGCGACCTCGAGATCGGCCATAACTGCTCGATCAATTCCGGCGTCGTCATCTATATTGGCAACGGCGTGCGCATCGGCGACGACGTCGCGATCGGTGCCAACACGACGATTGCGCCGACCAATCACGAATTCCGCGACCCTAACCGGCCGATGAACCAGCAGCGGTTCCTCGAAAGTCGCGGCGGCATCGTCATCGAGGATGACGTCTGGATCGCCGCGAACTGCATTCTTCTCGACGGCACCATCCTGCGCCGCGGCTCGATCCTCGCCGCCGGATCGCTGGTGCGCCATGAGGTGCCCGCCTATTCCATCAATATCGGCTCGCCCGCAAAGACCGTGGGCTTCCGGGGCGAAGGCAAGTTCGCCCTGCCCCAGGCGGCCGAGTAACGCCCCTGCCGGGGCTTTTCGAGAGGTAACCAGAGGATGATCAAGGTCCCAATGTTCCGGCCGCTCATCGAGCAGGCCGAGATCGACGCCGCCACCGAGGCGCTGCGCATGGGCTGGCTCGGCATGGGCTCTTACGTGAACGAGATGGAGCAGGCGCTGACCAACCATCTCGAGCTGGGCGACAAGCGTCTGGCACTCGTGAACACGGGGCATTCGGCGCTTCATCTGGCGCTCGAGGTCGCCAATGTCGGCCCCGGCGACGAGGTCATCACGCCTTCTTTCAACTGCGTCTCCGACTTCCAGGCGATCCTGCAGACCGGCGCCGAGCCGGTGATGTGCGACGTGCGTCCCGACACGCTGACCATCGATGTCGAAAGCGCCGAGCCGCTCGTCACTGAACGCACCAAGGCGGTGGTCTTCATCGACTACGCGAGCTCGCTCGCGGATTACGACGCCGTCGAGGCGTTTGCCGCCAAGCACAACCTCCGCGTCATCCATGATGCCGCGCATTCCTTCAACTCGCGCGATCCGAACGGCCGCATGGTCGGCAGCTTCTCCGACCTCACCATGCTGAGCTTCGATCCGGTGAAGACGCTGACCTGCCTCGACGCCGGCGCCATCGTCGTCAACCACGACGAGGAGCTGCGCCGGGTGCACGAGATGCGCATCCTCGGCATGGGCCAGCCGCCGGCGGTCATGTACCAGAACAAGCGCGCCTGGACGTTCCATGTGGACGACATCGGCTACCGCTATCACGTGATCAACCTGCACGCGGCGATCGGCCTGCAGCAGCTCGCCAAGATCGAGCGCATCGCCGAAACCCGCCGCGACACCTGCGCGTATTATCTCGACCGGCTCGCCGGCATCGACGATCTCGTGCTGCCGCAGATCGATCTGGTTAACTTCACGCCGTTCATCTTCGTCGTCCGGGTTCCGGGCGAGCGGCGCAACGATTTCCGCACCAAGCTGGGCGAGCACGGTATCGACACCGGCGTCCATTGGCAGGCGGGCCATACGTTCGAGCTGTTGCGGGATTGCCGGCGGGGTAATCTGCGCGTCTCGATGCAGGCGAGCGATGAGATCGTCTCGCTGCCACTTCATTCGGCGATGGACGAAAAGGCGATGGAAGCGGTTGCCGACACGGTGATCGCCTATTTCGCGGGCAAGCTGGGCGAGCAAAGCTCGGGCGATACGGCCGTCGAGCAGATCGCCGCGGCCAGCTAGGCCCGGTTGGCGTTGGGAGCGCGTCCACGATGGAGCTCGTGAACACGACGCGCGCCCAGCTCCTCGACTACGTCGCGGCGCAGCTCGACAACTTCTTCCCTGACCACATCCGCGACGCCCACGCGGTGATCGACGGAGAGCTCGACGAGGCGCTCGACCGGCTCCGGTGAGGGTGCGACTGGGTTCGAACAGCTGCTGTTCGGCCTGCTCGGCGCCGTGCCGCAGACGGCCGGAGGGCAGGTTCAGACCGCGGCGGGTCAGATCGGCGCCGTCGCCAACACCGCAACCGCCAGCGCCACGGCGGCGCTCCTCAACGGAACCCAGGCTGCTGCGGCGGCTGCACAGACCGTCGCGGCGCCGGTCGGCCTCGTCGAGGCCGCGGCCAATGCCGCAACCGCCGGGCTCGAGGCCGCACAGACAACCACCGGCGAAGTCGGCCAGGCCGCCGGCAAAGCGACCGGCGCGGTGAGCGAGGCGCTGCTCAAGAACGGCCTGCCCACCGCCCTGCCGCAACAGCAGACAGAGGCGCCGGCCGACACCACGAAGAACCCGAACACGACCCTGGCTCAGGCCGCGGCCAAGGCCGCCCAGACCGTCGAGCAGACGACGCAGCAGGTCGTCACGACGGTGGAGGGTGCTGCGAAGACCGCGACGACCACCGCCGAGCAAGCCGCAAGCGCCGCCGCCAAGGCCGCAGCAGCCGCGCAGAAGACCGCCGACGCTGCCCAGGCTGCGGTTCAGAAAACGGTCGCCGCCGCGAGCGACGCCGTGAACAAGGCCGCCGGCACACCGGCCGCCATTGCGAGCGAGATCGCAATCGACGCCGTGACCAAGGCTCAAGGCACGCCGGCCGCCGCGGCCAACACCGTCGCCACCGGCGCCCAGGCCTCCACGGCGACTGCCACAACCGGCGTGGCCACCACCACGGTGAAACCGGCGAGCTTGAGCGCCGACAGCAGCGGCGACAGCACCAAGAAGCCCGAGGCAACGCCACTTCGCTGATCACCGGCACGCCCGAGGTCACGACGGCCAAAGACACCATCAAGTCCGCGGTTATCCAGGCGCCGGGCGCCGAAACCGGCAACCAAGGCGCCACCTCCGGCAAGGAGAAGAACGCCAACTCCAACTCCAACGCCGCGCATCTCCATGCCAACCGGACCGCCGCGCCACTGGCGGGCGATACGGTTGCGCAACGGGCCCAGGCCGCCGCCGCACAAGCGGCGCAGCATCCTTCGGCCACACCGACGACCAACGCGTCCAAGCCGGTCGACAGCTTCAGCCAGCAGGTTTCTGCGCATGCCACCGGCACCGTGGACGCCTCGCCGATCCTCGGAACCGGGGCGGCCGGCGCGCCGCAGGGTACTGACAGCACCGGCGCCGTAAACGCCGTCGCGCGTCACGGAGCGGCCGCGTTCACCCCGCCTGCCCATCAGGTGGCGCTTCAGTTCAGCCGCGCCCTGGCCTCCGGCAGCGACCACATCACGATCCGCCTCGAGCCCGCCTCGCTGGGCCGGGTCGATGTCAAGGTGGAGCTCACCAAGGACGGCCATCTGAGGGCCCTCTTCACCGCCGATCGGCCGGATACGCTCGACATGCTGCAGCGCGACGCGCGGGTCCTGGAACGGGCCCTCAACGATGCCGGCCTGCGTGCAGACTCCAGCGGCCTTTCGTTCAATCTGCGCGGCGACGGCGGCGGTGAGCTACCCCAATTCGCCAATCAATCCGGCGGGTCCGGATCATTCAGCCTCAATGGCACGGCCGGGAGTGACGGCGACGTCGCTCCGGTCGCTCGACAGGCCGCGCTCAATGCTGACGCGCTGCTCGATATCCGGGTCTAGGGAGTCCAAGAACAATGGTCGATACAGCCAGCAACATTGGCCTGCTGAACGCCTCGCAGAACACTCGGAAATCGGCGTCGAGTCTGGCCCAGAACTTCGAGAACTTCCTGACCCTGCTGACCACGCAGCTGCAGAACCAGGACCCGCTGTCGCCGATGGACTCCACGCAGTTCACCACCCAGCTCGTCCAGTTCGCCTCGGTGGAGCAGCAGATCGGCCAGAACGCGCGCCTCGATGAGATCGTCAAGATCCAGGGCGGCAGCCAGGCCGTGAGCGCGGTCAACTTCCTCGACAACATCGTCGAAGCCTTCGGCAGGCCTCCGCCTCGCTTGCGAAGCTGTCTTCGGGTCAGCGTATCGTTTCCGCCAAGGACGATGCCGCTGCCCTGGCGATTGGTTCTCGCAGGTCGCCCGCGGTCCGGCGGTCTGGGCAAGTAGCCCTAATTGGCAGGATGCCAACCACAGTGATCCAAGTAGGAGAGTAAACAAATGGCACTTACAGTCATTTCCAACTTCGCCGCCAACGTTGCCCACCGCAACCTGACGGCGACCGACATGAAGTACGGGCATCCTGAAGGATGGCAGCGCGGGCTACACCTACACGCTGCCCACCACGTCGCAAAAGACGGTCATCACCATCAGGAACGCGGCCGGCGACATCGTCCGCACGCTCGATGGCGAGACCGAGGCCGGCAAGCACTCGCTGACCTGGGACGGCAAGAACGACCAGGGCGTCCAGCTCGACGACGGCAAGTACTCCATCACCGTTTCTGCCACGGGCGAGAATCAGACGCCCATCACCGCCATCACCGGCATCATCGGCAAGGTGACGGGCGTGACGGTCGAAGACGGGCAGCTTGTTCTCGATCTTGGCGGGGTCACGGCCAAGGTCGCCGACATTCTCTCGGTGACCAAGCCGACGCAGACCACGAGCCAATAAGCAATCACGAATTCCTGCAACCTTAGCCAGTGAAGCAAGGAGCTTGAACAATGAGTATCTTCGGCGCGATGTTCTCAGGGGTGTCCGGCCTTCGTGCACAGAGCCAGTTTCTGGGCATGATCTCCGACAACATCTCCAACGTGAACACGGTTGGGTACAAGGGGGCCGTTGCCCAGTTCTCGACGCTCGTCACCGACGCGGCGTCAGCGACCACCTTCACCCCTGGCGGCGTGCAGTCGAACACCCAGCAGCTCATCGACAAGCAGGGGCTCTTGCAGTCCTCGTCGTCGAAGAGCGACGTGTCGATCGTCGGCTCCGGCTTCTTCGTGGTCAACGAGGCCTCGACGCCGGGTATCGGCAACGAGTTCCTCTACACCCGTGCCGGCTCATTTAATCCGGACAAGGACGGCTTCCTCCGCAACGTCGCCGGCTACTATATGATGGGCTGGCCGACCGATGCGACCGGTACGGTGACGGCGGCCAATCCGAGCGTGCTGTCGAGCCTGGAGGCGGTGACTGTGCGCGGCATCTCCGGCAGCGCGGTTCAGACCACAGCGGTCTCCGCCGGCCTCGACCTCGCGGCCACCGCGGTCAATACCGACACGCATCTGACGACGATGCAGATCTACGACTCGCTTGGTATCGAGCACACGATCACGCCCACCTTCACCAAGACCGCAAACCCGCTTGAGTGGACCGTCGACGTCAGCGACCCGACCCAGATCGGCGGCGGCGTCAGCGGCACCACGGTCTTCAACGGCGGCGCGCCGCAGACCATCACCTTCAACGGCGACGGCACTCTGGCAACCCCCGTCGCCTGGCCCGACATCCAGATCAACGCCTGGACCACCGGCGCCAGCAACAGCACGATCTCGCTCAATCTCGGCACAGCGAACCAGGCCGACGGCCTGACCCAGTACGCCAGCGAGTACGCGACCTACTTCATCAATCAGAACGGCATCCGCTTCGGCGAGTTCAACGAGGTGTCGATCGATGAGAACGGGCTGGTCTCCGCCCTCTTCGACAACGGCCAGACCACGCCGATCTATCAGGTGCCCGTCGCGACCTTCAACAACATCAACGGTCTCGAGGGTGTGACGGGCAACGTCTTCCGCGAAACCGACCGCAGCGGCGCGGTTCTGTTGAACACCGCCGGCTCCGGGCCGGCGGGCAACATAGCGCCCTCCTCGCTGGAAGCCTCCTCGGTCGATATCGCCAACGAGTTCACCTCGATGATCGTGACCCAGCAGGCCTACTCGGCCTCGGCCAGGATCATCACCACGGCCGATGAAATGCTTCAGGAGGTTCTTCAGATAGCTCGATAAATATCTGATAAATAACAGATAACCGCGATGGGTATAAAAACCCATCGCGGTCCCCGCTCAACCCCGCTTAACCGTGTCCCTTAGCGGATTTTTAAGCGCCTTTCCGTACACTGGCCAGCCTTGAACAAGTAGTTCGTGACCGGAGACCCCGCAGATGGTTCAGGACAACCCCGAGCGTCCGCGCTTTGTGATCGGACCGGACGGCCAGCCGTTTTCGCTCGCCGATCTTCCGCCGGCCGATACCGAGCGTTGGGTGGTGCGCCGCAAGGCGCAGGTGGTTGCGGCTGTCCGCGGCGGGCTGATCACGCTGGAGGAGGCCTGTGAGCGCTACAAGCTCTCGGTCGAGGAATTCCTCTCGTGGCAGCGTCTGATCGATCGGCACGGCGTCGCAGGCCTTCGGGTCACCCAGACCCAGAAGTACCGCCAGGTCGACAAGGCCCCCGACGGGGAGACCGTCACCGCACGGTGAGGCCCCTACCCGATCGGACGCGCTAGGCAGAAAATGCCGCGCAGACCGGCAAAAATTGCCGATAATTAACCAGGAATTTACCGCGTCAGCCCTAGCGTGACGGTCGTGGCTTGCGGGTCCTTCCGCCGGCCGCCAACGACCGATAATCGGGGACGCCGTACGTGAGCGCTTTGATCCAGACCCTGCGAAGCCTTGGCGGGCTGCGCCTCATGGCGCTTGGCGCCGTGGGCATCGCGGGCGTCGCCTTTTTCATCTATCTCTCCACCCGGCTGAGCGAGCCTGGAATGGCGCTGCTCTATGCCGAGCTGGACGCCAAGGATTCCGCCCAGATCGTCGCCAAGCTGGAAACCGCGAACGTCCCCTTCACGCTCAAGGCCGGCGGCACACAGATATATGTGCCGGCCGACAAAGCGCTGCGCATGCGCATGACGCTGGCCCAGGAAGGTCTGCCGCGGGGCGGCTCGGTCGGATACGAGATTTTCGATCGTTCCGAAGGCGTTGGCTCGTCGAGCCTCGTGCAGAACATCAACCGGCTGCGTGCCTTGGAGGGCGAGCTTTCGCGCACCATCCGCTCGATCGCCCTGATAAGCGCGGCGCGGGTCCATGTCGTGCTGTCCAAGCGCCAGCTCTTCGCCCGGGAGCGCCAGCAGCCGAGCGCCTCGATCATCCTCAAGACCTATCGCGGCGAGCTTCGCGATTTCTTCTTCTCCAACATGTCCGAGCGTGGCGGCAAGCTGCTGCGCGAGGAGCTGAGCGAAATGGGTCCGGTGAAGCTGCGCGACGTCGACGAGGCGCAGACCACGATCGTCAACTCGGCCAAGGAACTCGCCGCCAGCGGAGAGATCATGCTCTCCGACGACAAAGACGACGAGCTTATCTACTAGTGGATCGGGGGCATGTCGAAGCACGCAAAGTATCTGTTCGACACGACGTTCGACGAGGACGGATCGGCCCCCAATCCGGAGGTCGAGGCCGCCTTCGTGCGCGGTCACGAAGCCGGCTTGCAGGCGGCCCAGGCGCAGTCCGAGCAGATGGTCGCCGAGGCGGCGGTGCAGATCGTGGAGCGCTTGTCGGCGTTGGAGAACGTGCGCACCGAGCTTGGAGCGCGCATGTCGCGGCAGGCAATCACCGTCGCCGCCGACCTGGTGCGCAAGATGATGCCGGCCTTGGTGGAGCGCGGCGGCATGGCTGAGATCGAAGCCGTGCTGGAGGACGCGCTCAAGCGCATGCTCGACGAGCCGCGCGTGGTCTTCCGCGTGCCCGATGCGATGCTCGAGATCATCCAGCCCCGCATCGCCGAGATGTCCGGCAAGGCCGGGTATTCCGGTGAGGTCGTGCTGCTCGCCGACGACCAGATGGGCCTCTCCGACTGTCTCGTCGAATGGGCCGATGGCGGCGCCGAGCGCAATGTGGAACGGCTGTGGTCGGAGGTTGAAGAGGTCCTCAATCGGACCCTCGACACCCATCCGGTCGACACCTCGCCGCATATTACCGAAGACCTGCCCGCGCCCGACGCCCAACACGTGCAGCCCGGACAATCAATCGACGCCATAACGCCAGGCGCCGTAACGTCAGGCGCCGGCGACCCTCAATTCACGCAACCAGCCCCGATAGCGGACGATCCGTTCAATCCAGGAGTTTCACGCGATGGCTGACGACAACAACCTCAACCTCCAGGAATTGCCGGACGAGGCAGCCGCGGCCGCGGAACCGACCGCAACCCCGGCGCCCGAGCCCGATCCCGTCGTGGCGCAGCCTAGCGACGAAGGCGAAACCGAGATCGTCCGCACCGCGCGGGATCTGGAAGCGGTGTTCGACATTCCCGTTCAGGTCTCCGCCGTGCTCGGCAAGGCGACCATGCAGGTCAACCAGCTCCTCAAGCTCGGCCGCGGCGCGGTGGTGGAGCTCGACCGTAAGGTCGGCGAGGCGGTCGACATCTACGTCAACAACCGGCTCGTCGCGCGCGGCGAGGTGGTGATCGTCGACGAGCGCCTCGGCGTGACCATGACGGAGATCATCAAGGGCGACAGTAAGTGAAGCGCCGCATGAACGGCGACGATACGGAAACCGGAGATAGACGATGCGATTGCTGATTGTTGGGACGCTCGAAGGCCATATCAGCGCCGCCGCGAAAATCGCGATGGGGCGCGGGGCCAAGGTCGCCCAGGTCGACACGATCGAGGCAGCGCTGGCGGCGCTGCGCGGCGGCCAGGGTGCCGACCTGGTCATGGTCGACGTGAACCTCAACGTCAAAAGCATGATGGAGAGCCTGCGCTCCGAACGCATCAACGCGCCGGTGGTCGCCTGCGGCATCGGCAACGAGACCGATGCCGCCGTCGAGGCGATCCAGGCCGGCGTCAAAGAATACGTGCCGCTGCCCCCCGACCCCGAGCTGATCGCAGCGATCCTCGAGGCCGCAACCGAGGAAGCCAGCGCGCTGATCCACGGGCCCGGCCCGATGGAGAAGGTGATCGCGCTCGCCGACCAGATCGCGCCATCGGATGCGAGCGTGCTGATCGTCGGCGAATCGGGCACCGGCAAGGAGCTGATCGCCCGGCAAATCCATCAGAAAAGCAAGCGCGCCAATGAGCGCTTCGTCAGCGTAAACTGCGCGGCGATCCCGGAAAATCTATTGGAATCAGAGCTTTTCGGCCATGAGAAGGGCGCCTTCACTGGCGCCGTCGCGCGGCGCATCGGCAAGTTCGAGGAAGCCTCCGCCGGCACGCTGCTGCTCGACGAGATCAGCGAGATGGACCCCCATCTCCAGGCCACGCTGCTGCGCGCGATCCAGGAGCGCGAGATCGACCGGGTCGGCGGCAACCAGCCGGTCAAGGTCGACATCCGGGTCATCGCGACCACGAACCGCGACCTCGCCGAGGAGGTGCGCGCGGGCCGGTTCCGCGAAGACCTGCTGTTCCGCTTGAATGTCTTCACGCTCGAGCTGCCACCACTGCGCGAACGGCGCGAGGACATCGCCCTGCTGGCCGAGCATTTCGCGGTCAAGTTCGCCGAGCTCAACGCCCTGCCCGCCCGACCGATCGAGCCCGCCGCGCTCGAGGCGCTGCGCGCACATCACTGGCGCGGCAATGTGCGCGAGCTTGAGAACACGATGCATCGCGCGGTGCTGCTGGCCGAAGGCGACACCATCGGTGCGCCGGCGATCATGATCTCCGATGCCTTGGGCGCCGCCGCCGACGACGACGGCGCGGCGCCGGCCGACGCCTCGGCCATGGTCGGCCGCACGGTCGCCGACGTCGAACGCGATCTCATTCTGAATACGCTGGAGCATTGCCTCGGCAACCGCACCCATGCCGCCAATATCCTCGGCATCTCGATCCGGACGCTTCGGAACAAGCTCAAGCTCTACACCGATCAGGGCATCCCGGTTCCCGCCCCCGGCGAGGGCGAGCGCGTGGCCAGCTAGCGCGCACGAAGAGAAGACCTGAATGGCAGACGCCGCCAACACCGAAGTCGCTCAAGCGGCCATCCCCGCCGGGCCGAACGCGTTTTCCCGGATCTCGACCGCGCTCCGGCGGGGCGATATCGCGCTTGCGCTTGGCGTCACCTGCATCCTCGTGGTGCTAATCCTGCCGATGCCGCGCTGGCTGCTCGACGGCGCGCTGGCGATCTCGATCACCTTCTCGGTGCTCATCATGATGGTCGCGCTGTTCATCTCGCGGCCACTCGATTTCAGCTCCTTTCCAACGGTGCTGTTGATCGCGACGATCATGCGCCTGGCGCTCAACCTCGCCAGTACGCGGCTCATCCTGAGCGACGGACACGAAGGGTCCGGCGCCGCGGGCCAGGTGATCCAAGCCTTCGGCAATTTCGTGATGGGCGGCAACTTCGTGATCGGGATGATCGTCTTTGCGATCCTGATCCTGGTCAACTTCGTCGTCATCACCAAGGGTTCAGGCCGCATCGCCGAAGTCACCGCGCGCTTCAGCTTGGACGCCATGCCCGGCAAGCAGATGGCGATCGACGCCGATCTCTCCGCCGGGCTCATTAACGAGGACGAGGCCCGTTCCCGACGCAAGGCGCTCGAGGACGAGAGCACCTTCTTCGGCTCGATGGATGGTGCCGCCAAGTTCGTCCGCGGCGACGCCATCGCCGGCCTGATCATCACCTTCATCAACATCGTCGCCGGCATCATCATCGGCGTGGCGCAGCAGGACTTGAGCCTCGGCGATGCGGCCCGCAGCTACACCGTTCTGACGGTGGGCGACGGCCTGGTCTCGCAGATCCCGGCGCTGATCGTCTCCACCGCGGCCGGTCTCCTGGTCTCCAAGTCGGGCGTCGTCGGCTCCACTGACAAGGCGCTCTTCGCCCAGCTCGGCGGCTATCCCCGGGCGCTGGGCGTCAGCGCATCCCTGATGGGCGCCCTGGCGCTGCTGCCCGGCATTCCGATGGTGCCCTTTATGGCTTTGGCGGGGCTCACCGGGGGTGCAGCCTACATGCTGAACCGGCGGCAGGAACAAGCGGTGATGGATGAAGCGGCCGCCGCTGAAGCCGAAGCCGAGGCGCTGCCAACCGAGGAGCCGATCTCCACGGCGCTTCACATCGACCAGATCCGCCTCGAGCTCGGCTATGGGCTGCTGGCGCTGATCAACCAGGACCAGGACCAGCGCCTCACTGATCAGATCAAGGCGCTGAGACGCCAGATCGCCGGCGAGATGGGCTTCGTCATGCCGGCCGTCCGCATCCAGGACAACATGCAGCTGCCCGCTAACACCTATGTCGTGCGGGTGAAGGACATCGAGGCCGGCCGCGGCGACGCGCGGCCCGGCATGCTGTTGGTGATGGATCCGCGCGGCGAGAAGATCGCCCTGCCCGGCGAGGACACGACCGAGCCGACCTTCGGCCTGCCGGCCATGTGGGTCGATGCCGGCCACCGCGAGGAAGCCCAGTTCAAGGGCTACACCGTGGTCGAGCCCTCCACCGTGGTCACCACGCATCTGACCGAGGTGATCAAGGACAACATGGCCGAGCTGCTGTCCTATGCGGAGACCAAGAAGCTGCTGGATGAGCTCGAGGAGGGTCAGCGCAAGCTGGTCGAGGATCTGGTGCCCAACCAGATCGCCATCGGCGGCATTCAGCGCGTGCTGCAAAACCTGCTGTCCGAGCGCATCTCGATCCGCGATTTGCCGACGATCCTCGAAGGCGTCGCCGACGCCTGCGCCCACACGCGCAATCTGACCCTGATCACCGAGCATGTGCGCATGCGCCTTGCACGCCAGATATGCGAGGCCAATACCAGCGTGCAGGGCCATCTGGCGATCGTCCAGCTCTCGCCCGAATGGGAGCAGGCCTTCGCCGAGGCGATCGTCGGCGAAGGCGATGAACGCCAGCTCGCGATGTCGCCCAGCAAGCTTCAGGAATTCATTCTCGCGCTCAACCAGTCGATGGAGCGCCAGGCCATGATGGGCGAAAGCCCGGTGCTGCTGACCAGCCCGATGATCCGGCCCTACGTCCGCTCGATCGTCGAACGGGTGCGGCCGGTGACCACGATCATGTCGCAGAACGAAGTGCATCCCAAGGCCCGCATCAAAACCCTGGACACGATCTAGGCAGGGGGCGCTGGAACCATGCGGCTAAAGACATTCACCGCGGCGAGTATGGGCGAGGCGATGGAGCACGTCCGCCAGACGCTGGGCGAGGACGCCGTCATCATCTCCTCGCAGACCCTACCCGCCACCGGCGACGTCTGGGTGACCGCCGCGATCGATCAGCCCGACGATTTCGACGCCAAGCCCAGCACCGGGACGGCGGCGATCATTCAGGCGCTCAACGACCACGGCGCGCCGATCGGCTTCATCGATAAGATGCCTGCTCATCTCCACTGACACCGAGCGCGTGGGCGGCAGCGCGCGGCTGGCGGCCTTCGCGCAGATCCTCAAGATGGAGCTGCACACGGCGGATGCGAAAGCCGGCCTCGCCGAGATCAGCCGCACGGCCAACGGCCGCGCCGCCTTCATCGACAGTGCCAGCGTCAATCCCTTCGATCCGACCGAGATGAGCGAGCTTGCCAGCGCTGCCGCCGCTGCCGGCGCCGAACCGGTGCTCGTCCTGGCCGCCGGCGGCGACGCATTGGAGACAGCCGAGATCGCGCGTGCGTTTGCCGCCATCGGCGCCGTCCGCACGATTGCGACCCG
This sequence comes from Alphaproteobacteria bacterium, assembly GCA_037387885.1. Taxonomy (GTDB): domain Bacteria; phylum Pseudomonadota; class Alphaproteobacteria; order JAPULJ01; family JAPULJ01; genus DATKZM01. The sequence goes on from JARRKQ010000048.1 coordinate 17,774, forward strand.
CCTCGACACCGCGCGCCGCCACGGCGGCATCCTGGCGGCGACCAGCGCCGGATTGGCGCTCGCCGAGCTCGGCGCCAGCCCGACCATCGGGGACGGACTTCTTCCCGCCAGCGCCGCCAGCCTCGCGCGCACCCTCCTTGCGCATATCGCCGCGTCGCCGACCGCCCTGCCCCAGGCCAACAAGAATACACCCGAGGCTGTCTCATGAACGTGTCCCCGATGATCGATCCCAACGCCGCTCCGGCGCCCTCCGACCGGCGCATCATCGCGGTCGCCTCGGGCAAGGGCGGGGTCGGCAAGACCTGGCTGGCGATCACGCTGGCCCAGACGCTGGCGCGCCAGGGCCGCCGAACCTTGCTCTTCGACGGCGATCTCGGCCTCGCCAATGTCGATATCCAGCTGGGCCTGATGCCCGACACCGATTTGCAGAGCGTCTTCAGCGGCCACATGGCGCTGACCGACGTGATCCAGACCCATGAAGCGACCGGCTTCGACATCATCGCCGGGCGCTCGGGCGCGGGCGGCCTGGCGCGGCTGCCGATCGAACGGCTCGATGCGCTGGGCGAGCGGCTGGTCAATCTGGCGCCAGCGTATGACCATGTGCTGATCGATCTGGGCGCCGGCATCGAGACCACGGTGCGGCGGCTGGTGCGGCCGGCCGGCACGGTCCTAGTGGTCACGAACGAGGAGCCGACCAGCCTGACCGACGCCTATGCCTTCATCAAGCTCACGGCGCGCGACCAACCAGCCACCGACATCCGAATCGTGGTCAACATGGCGCCCAGCAAGGGGGCCGGCGAGCACGCCTATCGGACGCTCGTAAAGGCGTGTGAGAACTTCCTCAAATTCACACCAAAGCTGGCCGGCATCGTGCGCCGCGACGCCCGCGTGCCCGACTGCATCCGCCATCAAATGCCGCTGCTGTCGCGCTTCCCCAATTGTGAGGCTGCCGAGGACGTCGCCGCCATCGTCCAGGGGCTGTCCGACCCGCCATGAGCAACATCCCGCCCACCCTGCCGTTCAACGTCGCGGCAAACAGCGCCAAGCCGTCATATGGGGTCATCCCGTCCCCGCCGGCGAGCCTGGCACGTTTGACCGCCGGGACGATCGTCGAAGGGGTAGTGGTGGGCCGGACCCAGCAGGGGCTGGTGGCGGTTCAGACAAGTCACGGTGAGATCGGCGTTCGCACGACATCCGCCCCACCGGTCAATACGCCCGTCGTGCTCCAGCTTCAGCCGACCGGCGGCCAGGTCCGGGTGATCCTGATCTCATCCAAATCGCCATCGCCATCCATATCAGCGGCATACACTGAGCTAGCCGAGCTAAAGTCCCCTTTAATGACTTGCTTCTG
>JARRKQ010000049.1:0-23276 GCA_037387885.1 Alphaproteobacteria bacterium
TCAACGCGCACGCCACCGCGACGTCGGTGGGCGACCTCAAGGAGCTCGAAGCGCTGCGCGAGGTCTTCCGGGAGGCCAACCGCATTCCGCCCTTCACCTCGACCAAGTCGCAGACCGGGCACGCCCTTGGCGCGGCGGGCGTGCACGAGGCGATCTACAGCCTCATCATGATGGAGCACAACTTCATCGCCGCCTCGGTCAATGTCGACGAGCCGGACGAGGCGGTGGGCGACATGCCCCTGGTGACCGAGCGGATCGACGACGCGGAAATCAACTGCGTGATGTCGAATTCCTTCGGGTTCGGCGGCACCAACGCGGCCCTCGCCTTCAAGCGGTTCGACGGTTAGCGGCACCGCCGCGCGGTTGAAATTCGGCTGCCAGCACAACCGAATAGGTAAAATCGGCGTGATTCCGGGCGGTTCCGACCAGGTTTCGTAAAATTCAATCAATCGTTCATGTTCTCTGGGTAGCGTCAGTGTGCCGAAATGTATGGCTAGCTGCGACCAGAACGTCCGTTCATGCCCAAGAAGCCCGCCGCAAGAACCAACCGCGCCAAGCCGCGCGCCCGATCCGGCCCCAAGGCCGGCGAGGCGGCGCGGATCGCTGCGTTGGAGCAGAAATGCAAGGACATGGCCGCGGCGCTCAAAGCCAGCGAGGATCGCCACGGCCTCGTCATGGAGGCGATCAACGAGGGCATCTACGACGTGAACCTTGCCACCGGCGAGGTCTACTATTCGCCGCGGGTCCTCGGCCAGTTCGGCCTTACCGCCGCCGACATCGGCAACGGCGATGACGGCTTGAAGCGCATCCATCCCGACGACCTGCCGGGATACCGCGCCGCCCTGATCGATCACCTCAAGGGCAACACCAAGCGGTTCGAGGTCGAGTTTCGCTTCCGCTCCTCCAGCGGATCATGGCTATGGGCCCGCCAGCACGGCATTGCCCTGCGCGACAAGACCGGCCGCGCCATTCGGATGACCGGATCGATCGGTGAGGTCACGGCCGCAAAGCATGCGCAGGAAGCGCTCGGAAAGAGCGAGGAGCGCTTCCGCGTGCTCGTCGAAGGCTCAATCCAGGGCATCGTCATCCACCGCGACGGCAAGCTCGTCTTCGTGAACCCGGCCGCGGCGGAAATGCACGGCTACGACGCCGAAACAATGGTCGGCATGCACATCGCCGACTTCCTCGCGCCCGACTATATCGAGCAGGTGACCGCCTTCGCGCGAGCCCGCATGGCCGGCGATGACCTCCCCAACACGTATGAGTATTACGGCCGCAAGAAGGACGGCAGTGAGTTCCCCGTCCAGTTGATGGCCAACCGGATCGATTGGGACGACGGTCCCGCGGTTCAGTGCACGCTGGTCGATATCTCAGAGCAGAAGCGCGCGGAGGCCCGCCTGCGCGATGCGATCGAGAACATCCCCGACGCCTTCGTGCTGTTCGACCGCAATGACCGCCTGGTCGTCGCCAACCAGCGCTTCCGTGAGTTCTATCCCGAGCTCGCCGACTTGATCCGGCCCGGCGTGACGACGGCGGAAGATATGTTCCGCGAGCGGGTGCGGGTCGGCGCCGTGGGCAACTTCGATGTGCCGGTCGAAGAGTACGTGCGCTGGCGCATGGCGATGCGCCTGAAGGACGGCGGCACCCCGTCGGTCCACCGCCACACCGACGGCCGCTGGCTGCGCACCACCGAGCGGCGGACCTCGGAAGGCGGCGTGGTCGCGATCTCGACCGACGTCACCGAGCTCAAAAGCCGCGAGGCCGATCTCGCCGTCTCCATGGCCCAGGCGGAGACCGCCAACCGGGCGAAGTCGGAATTCCTCGCCAATATGAGCCACGAGCTGCGCACGCCGCTCAATGCCATCATCGGCTTTTCCGAAGCGATCCAGAGCGAGTTCCTCGGCCCCCTCGGCAACGACCGCTATCAGGAATATGTCGAGGATATCCGCTCGAGCGGAAACCATCTGCTGCAGATCATCAACGATCTGCTCGACCTCTCCAAGATCGAGGCCGGCAAGCTCGAGCTCGACGAGCAGCGCGTCGACATCAACCAGCTTGTCGAATCCTCCATCAAGATCATCCGCGAGCGCGCCGACAGCGGCCGCGTCAAAACCGAGATCTCGCTCGCCTCGCCGCCGCCCTGCCTGTGGGCGGATGAGCGGAGCTGCAAGCAGATCCTGTTCAACCTGCTCTCCAACGCGGTCAAGTTCACCCAACCAGGCGGCACGATCACGGTCTCGACCGAGCTGCAGGACGATGGGCGCTGCGTCGTGCGCGTGCGCGATACCGGCATCGGCATTCCCGACGACGACCTGGAGAAGATCCTCGAACCCTTCACACAGGTCGAGGCGTCGCTTGTGCGCAACCACGAGGGCACCGGCCTCGGCCTGCCGCTGACCAAGGCGATCGTCGAGCTGCACGGCGGCGAGATGACCGTCGAAAGCACGATCGATGTCGGCACGACGGTGAGCGCGTACTTCCCGGCACAGCGCGTCGTCGAACGCAAGCGCGAGCCCGGCACCGCGGCTTAATATTTTTGCCGCAGTTCCAGCCCGCTCCCCCGCCCGACCGCCCAGCGACAACAATCATGGGCGGTCGGGAGGGGGAGTGGGCTGGTGCGCGGCGTCACCCAAATAACCCCCTCTTCCTCGATCGCCTGCTGTCCGTTAAGGTGCGCGGCCTTTGGCCACGAACGGCGGACAGGTGATGACGACTAGCAATGGTGCGAGCGAGGCCGGACCACTCATGGCCGGCAAGCGCGGCCTGGTGATGGGTGTCGCGAACGATCACTCGATCGCCTGGGGGATTGCCCGCGCGCTCGCGCGGCACGGTGCCAGCCTCGGCTTCACCTATCAGGGCGAGGCGCTGCAGCGCCGCGTCGAGCCTTTGGCCGCGAGCGTCGGCGGCGCCTTCGTGACGCCGTGCGACGTCGAGAACGAGGCCAGCCTCGACGCCGCCTTCGGGCGCGCACGCGACGAATGGGGCGGGCTCGATTTCATCGTCCACTCGATTGCCTTCTCCGACAAGACCGAGCTGCAGGGCCGCTACGTCAACACCACGCGCGACAACTTCGCGCGCACCATGGTGATCTCGTGCTACTCGCTGACCACGATCGCGCGGCGCGCGGCGGAGATGATGCCGGACGGCGGCAGCCTGGTGACGCTGACATACGACGGCTCGCAGCGCGTGATGCCCTCCTACAACGTCATGGGCGTGGCCAAGGCAGCGCTCGAAGCGAGCGTGCGCTACCTCGCCGCCGACCTGGGCGAGCACGCGATCCGGGTCAACGCGATCTCCGCCGGGCCGATGCGGACCCTGGCGGGTGCTGCGGTGAAGGATGCGCGCTACGTCTATCGCTGGACCCAGGACAATGCGCCGCTCCGCCGCAATCCGGGCCTAAACGAGGTCGGCAATGCCGGGCTTTATCTGCTCTCCGACCTCTCCGCCGGGGTGACGGGCGAGGTTCACTACGTCGATGGCGGCTACAACGTCGTCGGCATGTGCGCGCCGCCCAGGTAAGGCCCGATAAGGCCCGAAGTCGGCTCATCGGACGATATTCCTGGTATTTTGAGTTGTTCCAAACTTGGTTAAAGGGTACTGTAAACGCGACCTTAATTCGGGATTGGGGTCTTAAAATCGGGGTCCAAAGACCCCATATGGGAGGCATGACGAATCAGCCGGCGGAACGTCCCTTTGCCGGGACAATCGATCGTTTGCGCGGGGTTGGCCTGAGGCCGACCCGGCAACGGCTCGCGCTCGCCCGCCTGCTGCTCGATGGCGGTGACCGGCACGTCTCCGCCGAGGCGCTCCACCAGGAGGCTCAGGAGGCCGGCTTCAAGATCTCGCTGGCGACGATTTACAACACCCTGCATCAGTTCACCCAGGCGGGCCTGCTGCGCGAGGTCGTGGTCGAGCCGGGCCGGTCCTATTTCGACACCAATGTCAGCGACCACCACCATTTCTTCCATGCCGATACCGGCTCGCTGCAGGACATTCCGGGCGACCAGGTGGCGATGAACCTGCTGCCTGCAGCCCCGGACGGCACCGAGATCGACCGGGTCGACGTGATCGTTCGCCTCAAGAAGTCCGACTGAATTCTTCTTTAGTTCTGTGCGTTATAAAATAGATTAGAACCCTTCTAATCTATTGACAGGCGCTGTCCCATTGCTCATATTGAGTATGGAACGACGGCGGCAGGCTGACGGACTGCGGGACCATCGGGTGTTCAACACGGACCCAAGTGGAGGGAGAGCATGTCACTCAAAGGCACGAAGACCGAAGAAAACCTCAAGGAAGCCTTCGCGGGCGAGAGCCAGGCCAACCGGCGCTATCTCTATTTCGCGGCCAAGGCCGATATCGAGGGCTTCAACGACGTTGCGGCGGTGTTCCGCTCGACGGCCGAAGGCGAGACCGGCCACGCGCACGGCCATCTGGAATTCCTGGAAGAGGTCGGCGATCCGGCGACCGGCGAGCCGATCGGCGACACGTCGCTGAACCTCAAGGCCGCGATCGCCGGCGAGACCCACGAATACACCGACATGTATCCCGGCATGGCCCGGGCGGCTCGCGAGGAAGGCTTCGACGAGATCGCGGACTGGTTCGAGACCTTGGCCAAGGCCGAGAAGTCCCATGCCGGCCGGTTCCAGCGGGCGCTCGACGACCTCTAGGCCCCTATTTCCAGGCCGGATCCGCGTGGCGCGGCGTCCAAGAGGCGCCGCGGCCACTGCGGGCTTTTGCTCGGCCCCAAGGCCGCGGCAAGGGTTTCGCGACAAAGACCTCAGTGACGAAGCGATCAATCGCCGTTTGCGACGCGGCGGTGAGAGGGGATTATTGACCCATGAGTGAAGGCGGCTTGCACGCGCCTGTCCGGCATCCGGTGCCATGGCAGGACCCGGATTTCACGGACGAGGCCAAGCTCGACGCCGAGCTGCGGCGGGTGTTCGACATCTGCCACGGCTGCCGGCGCTGCTTCAATCTGTGCGATTCGTTTCCGCGGCTTTTCGACCTGATCGACGAGTCGAAAACCGGCGAGCTCGATTCGGTCGACAGCAAGGATTTCGAGCCGGTCATCGAGGCCTGCACGCTGTGCGACCTCTGCTTCATGACCAAGTGCCCCTACGTGCCGCCGCATGAATTCAACCTCGACTTCCCGCATCTGATGCTGCGGGCGCGGGCGGCGCAGGCCAAAGCCGGCAAGATCTCCTTTTCCGAAAAGCAGCTCACCAAGACCGACCGCAACGGCAAGCTCTGCTCCCACGCGCCGGGCCTCGCCAACTGGGCGAGCAAGCGCGGCAACGGCCTCACGCGCGGGGCGCTGCAGGCCGTCGCGGGCGTTCACAAGGATGCTGATCTCCCGAAATATTATGGCAAGACGCTGCTCGACCGGGCCAAGGACGCGCCGCCGCTCAACGCGGACGCGCCTGCCAAGGGCCGCAAGGCAGTGATCTATGCGACCTGTTTCGCCAACTACAACAATCCGGGGATCGGCACGGCGATGCGCGCGATCCTGGCCAAGAACGGCGTCGAAACGGAAGTCGTCTACCCGCAATGCTGCGGCATGCCCCAGCTCGAGCACGGCGATATCGCCGCGGTGGCCAAAAGCGCAAAAGCGATCGCGGGCGAACTTGGGCCCTGGATTGAGAAGGGCTACGACGTGATCGCGCTGGTGCCGTCCTGCGCGCTGATGATGAAGTTCGAATGGCCGCTCATCCTGCCCGACGACGACGCAATCAAGACACTCGCGGAAGCGACCTCTGATGCGAGCGAATACATCGTCGATATCGCCAAGACCGAGGGGCTCGCGGAGGGGCTCTCAGCGCTCGATGAGGGCGTGACGCTCCACCTCGCCTGCCACGCGCGGGCACAGAATATGGGCCAGAAGGCGGCCGAGATGATGCGGCTCATCCCCGACGCCGATCTCGACGTGATCGAGCGCTGCTCGGGCCATGGCGGCTCGTGGGGCATAATGAAGGAGAATTTCGAGGTCGCGCTCAAGGTCGGCAAGCCGGTGGCGCGCCAGGCGGTGAAGGCGGCCAAGGGCTTCGTCGCCTCCGAATGTCCGCTGGCGGCCGCGCATATTCTTCAGGGCATGGAGGTGCTCGACAAGGAGAATGCCGCCCCCCGCCGCTCGCTCCATCCGCCGCGAAGACATCATGGATATCGAGGTCTATGGGCGCGAGCGCCCCGAGCGGCGAAAACGCCTGACCGAAGTAAAGCGCAACCGGCGGCTCGAGGTGGGCCCGTTCGCGACGTTCTATTTCGAGAACTTCGAGACCATGCTCCACCAGATCCACGAGATGCTCTACATCGAGAAGGGCGGCGAGGAGCAGATCGCCGACGAGCTCGCCGCCTACAATCCGCTTATCCCCAACGGCAGCGAGCTGGTGGCGACGGTGATGTTCGAAATCGACGAGCCGGTGCGCCGGGCCACCGCGCTGGCGAAGCTCGGCGGGGTCGAGGAGACGGTCACGATCAAGATCGGCGACCAGGTCGTGAAGGGCGTGCCCGAGGCCGATATCGACCGCACCACCGCCGCCGGCAAGGCAAGCGCGGTGCAGTTCATCCATTTTCCCTTCACGAAGGACGCGATCGCGGCCTTCCGCGAGCCGGGCGCCCAGGTGCTCGTCGGCTTCGACCATCCCCAATACGGCCATATGGCGGTGATGCCCGAGACCGTGCGCGCGGCGCTTGCGGACGACTTCGACTAGGGGAATTCGACTAGACGCTTCGCACCCGCCGGAGTTGGCGCGTTCGATTGGAACGCGTTAGGCTCGGCCCCCATGAACAAGCCGCTCGCCACAGCTGCCGTGGCCGACACGGCCGAGCGCCTGCGCGGGACCTTCGTCAGCGGAAGGACGCGGCCGGCGGCATGGCGGCGCGACCAGCTTTCGGCGCTGGAGGCGATGTTGACCGCGCACGAGGACGACTTCGCGGCGGCGCTCAAGGCCGACCTCGGCAAGGGCGCGCGCGAAGCTTACCTGACGGAGATCGAGTTCCTGCGCGGCGAGGCGCGCCGCACGCGCCGCCACCTGCACAAATGGATGAAGCCGCGGCGCGTGGCGACACCGTTCTTCGCCCTGCCGGGGCGCGCGCGCATCGCCGCCGAGCCCCTGGGCGTGGCGCTCATCATGGCGCCTTGGAACTACCCGCTCATGCTGGCGCTGTCGCCGCTCATCGGCGCCATTGCCGCGGGCAATTGCGCCGTCGTCAAACCGTCGGAGATCGCACCGCACACCTCGGCCGCGATCGCCAAGCACCTCCCGGCCTGTCTCGACACGGAAGCTTTCGCCGTGGTCGAGGGCGGGGTGGAGACGGCGACGGCGCTGCTCGACCAGCGCTGGGACAAGATCTTCTACACGGGCAACGCCGCGGTCGGGCGCATCGTAATGGCGGCCGCAGCCAAGCACCTGACCCCGGTGACGCTCGAGCTCGGCGGCAAGTCGCCCGCCATCGTGCTCGACGACGCGCGCATCGACGTGGCGGCGCGGCGGATCGTCTGGGGCAAGTTCCTCAATGCCGGGCAGACCTGCGTGGCGCCCGACTATGTGCTCGTGGCGCGCGACCGGCAGGCCGAATTGCTGAAAGCGCTGACAAGCACGATCACCGAATTCTACGGGCCCGACCCGGCGCGCTCCGACGACTTCGCGCGCATCGTCAACGCGCGGCATTTCGAGCGGCTCAAACCGTTGCTGGACGACGGCACCGTCGTGACCGGCGGGCAGAGCAATGCGGACGATCGCTACATCGCGCCGACCGTGCTGAGCGACGTTACGCTCGACAGCGCGGTGATGCGCGACGAGATCTTCGGGCCGATCCTGCCGGTGCTGCCGGTGGACGGGCTCGACGAGGCGATTGCCGTCGTGAATGCGCGGCCGAAGCCGCTCGCGCTTTATGTGTTCACGGAGAGCCGCGCGGCAGCCGGGCGGGTGATGACAGAAACGAGCGCGGGCGGCATGGCGGTCAACGAAACGGTACTGCATCTGGCGGTCCCGTCGCTGCCCTTCGGCGGCGTCGGCGAGAGCGGCACCGGCGCTTATCATGGCGCGTTCAGCTTCCGCGCCTTCAGCCACGAGAAGGCGGTGCTCTCGCGCTGGAGTCGACCCGATGTCAGGTTCCGTTATCCGCCTGTCACCAAACGAAAATTCAAGCTTCTGAAGCGGTTTCTCTAATACCAACGGATCATAGGAATGATCCGTTGTATTTCCCTCAAACGCCGGGTGGCCGCGTACGCGGCCTTGGCTTCCCTCGCACAAGCTCGGGCGCGCAGTCGCGCGCTTACCAGATGCCGATGATCGGAAATCACCACCATTTGGTATGAGCGGCTCAGGCCGAAACCGGCGGGCGTTTGTCGGCCCAGGGCCGCGCCGCCTCGAGCTGCGCCGCAAGGCGGAAGAGCGTCGCCTCGCCGGCAGCGCGGCCGATGAAATGGGCGCCGACCGGCAAGCCCGCATCGGTCCAAAAAAGCGGCACCGACATGGCCGGATTGCCGGCCACGTTGCACAGCGGCGTGAAGGCGGCGAGCGCAAAGACAGACTCACGAGCGCGCGCGCGATTGCCGTCGACATAGTCGAAGCTGCCAAGCGGCATCGGCGGGCTCGCGACCGTTGGGGTCAACATGAGGTCGTAGGTCTGCAGAAAGCGCGCGAGCGTGCGGCCGGCGGCCTGCACGTCCTGCACGGCGAGCAGATAGTCGGCGGTGCTTTGCGCCCGCGACACCTCGAGCATGCGCGCTGTCCAGGGTTCGAAGTCGCCCTCGCGCGGCGTTCGGCCCAGGCGACGCGACCAGTCGTCAACCGCCCATCCAAGAAAGCCGACCCAGACCTGGGAGAAGGTCTCGCCGAGCGCCGGATCGAAATCGGGCGCCGCCTCCTCGACGTGGTGGCCAAGCTCGGCGCAGAGCGCGGCCGCGTCCTCGACGGCGGCAACGCACTCCGGATCGACCGGCACGCCGTTGATCGGCTTGGTCGACAGTGCGATGCGAAGCGTGCCGGGATCTGCGCCGACCTCCTGCGCGAACGGCCGTTCCGGCGGCGGCGCCCAATAGGGATCACCGGTCGCGGGTCCGGCAGTGGCATCGAGCAGCGCGGCGCTATCACGCACCGAGCGCGTGACCACATGCTCGGCGACGATGCCGCTGGCGACATCGCCATAATGCGGGGCCAGGCTGTTTCGCCCACGCGAGGGCTTGAGGCCGAAGACGCCGCAGCACGAGGCGGGGATGCGGATCGAGCCGCCGCCGTCGTTGGCGTGCGCGGCAGGGACCAGCCCCGATGCGACCGCCGCCGCCGACCCGCCGCTGGAGCCGCCCGGCGTGCGGGTTAGGTCCCAGGGATTGTGCGTCGGGCCGAAGAGCTCCGGTTCGGTGGTCGGTAGGAGTCCGAATTCGGGCGTGTTGGTCTTGCCGAACACGACGAGCCCAGCCGCCTTGAAGCGGCGGGTAAGCTCCTGGTCCTCCTTGGCGACATTATGCTCGCCCAGAAAGCGCGAGCCCTCCGACATCGCCACGCCGGCATATTCGGCCGCGAGATCCTTCAGGAGGAACGGAACGCCCTTGAAGGGGCCGTCGGGAAGGCCGGCCTTTATCGCCGCGCGCGCTTCCGCTTCCATCGGGCGGACGATGGCATTGAGCTGTGGGTTGAGCCGCTCGGCGCGGGCGAGTGCCGCGTCGAGCAACTCCTCGGGGCTCGCGTCGCCCTTGGCGACAAGCTCGGCCTGGGCGGTGGCGTCGAGCCAGGCGAAATCGTCGCGCTCGGTCATGGGGGTCCTCGGGAAAGCCGCTCCGCCGACAGACTGCGCGAATTGCCGGGTTCCGACAAGCCGTGCGAAGCGGCAGCGCGCCGCAATGCGCCTATGCTACCGTCGCCCGGCGGAACGATCTGCGGGAGCCCGTGGGGCATGGACTTTCTGGCCGAGCGACTGTCGCGGATGGGACCGCTGATCTGGGCCTTCCCGGGCGGCCTCGTGCTGCTCTTCGCGCTCTATTTCGCGCTGCGCCCGCGCGATCCTGCGAAACGCTTGGATGATGCGCCGCCACCCGACCCCAATGCGCAGATGTCTCTCGCACCGACCGGCTCGCGGCTCGGCTGCGTGTGGACGCTCGCCGGCGTCTGGATCTTCGCCTGGCTGATTTTGATATTCAGGAACTGAAACACCGAAGGTGTTTCAGTATCAAGCCCGCTCCTCCGCCAGCAGCTCGCTTTTGCGTTTCTTCACGCCGTCGCTCTTGAGCTGGCCGCACGCCGCCATGATGTCGCGGCCGCGCGGGGTGCGGGTGATGGCGACGAGATGGGCGTCGTGAAGGATGCGGATAAAGGATTGGATTCGCTCGGGCGTGGAGCACTCATAGGGCGCGCCGGGCCAGGCGTTGAAGGGGATGAGGTTGATCTTCGCCGGGATGTCGCGCACCAGCTTGGCGAGCGCGCGGGCGTCGGCGTCGCTGTCGTTCACGTCCTTCAGCATGACGTATTCGAACGTGATGCGGCGCGCATTGCCGAGGCTCGGATAAGCGCGGCAGGCGGCGAGCAGCTCGGCGATCGGGTATTTGCGGTTGAGGGGAACGATCTGGTCGCGGATCTCATCGCTCACCGCATGGAGCGAGACGGCGAGGTTGACGTCGAGCTCCTTCCCGCAACGCTCGATCATCGGCACCACGCCGGCGGTCGAGAGCGTGATGCGCTTCCGCGACACGGCGAGCCCGTCGGGGTCCATGACGATGCGGAGCGCCTTGGCGACGTTGTCGTAATTGTAGAGCGGCTCGCCCATGCCCATCATCACGATGTTGGTGATGACACGCTCGTTGACCGTGGTCGGCCATTCGCCCACCGCGTCGCGCGCCAGCATGAGCTGGCCGACGATCTCGCGCGGGCCGAGGTTGCGCACCAGGCGCTGGGTGCCGGTGTGGCAGAAGGTGCAGTTGAGGGTGCAGCCGACTTGGCTGGAGACGCACAAGGTTCCTCGGTCCTCCTCGGGGATGAGGACGCATTCGGCCTCTTGGGCGTCATCGAAGGCGAGGAGCCATTTCCGGGTGCCGTCTTCGGAAAGGAGATCGCGGCTCGCGTGGGGACGCGCCAGCGTGTAGCGCTCGGCGAGCTTGGCCCGGAAGGACTTGGCGAGCGAGGTCATATCGTCGAAGGAGGTGGCCCCCCGGTGATAGACCCAGTGCCAGAGCTGGCGCGCGCGGAAAGCCGGCTCGCCGAGCTCGGCGACCAGCGCCTCGACCTCGCCGCGGTCGAGGCCGATCAGGCTGGTCCGGGTCTGGCCGTCCAGCACGTGAGTTTCAGCGGCGGTATCCATGACAGGAGATATAGGCGGCCCGGCCCGGCGGGGCCAGAAGGTCGCTATTTCTTGCGAGCGCTATTTCCTGCGGGGCTATTTCCTGCGGGCGGATTTGCGTTTCCTGCCTTTGCTTTTGCCTTTCTTCCCGCGGCATTCGGCGTCGATCGCCTTCAAGGCGGCGGAAATGCCCTTCAGCGAATAGGTATCGACGGTGCGGGTGCCCTTGGAAGAGACGCCGACCACGATCATCGAGGCGCCGGCGCGCATGGCGCGGACCAGCTTTCCGTCCTCGCCCTTGTATGCGTAGGCCTGCCCGCCCGAGGTAAAGAGCCGGTGGTCGGCCCCGCCGATGCGGATCACCACCTCCGACTTGGGCTTGTAGCGGTAGCCGGCATTGACGGTGACCTCGGCCCAGCGCTTGCGCTTCGGCCAATGGGCGACGATCACGCTGGCCTCGCCGCGCTTCTTGTACTTGCCCCTCGATTTCTTGGGCAGGCTCGAGATGTAGCAGACGCGTTCCTTGCCGACCCTGCGCTGGCTCGCATCCCAGTCGGCGTGCTTTGAGATCAGCTTGGCCTCGGCGGCGGCCGCGGGGGCTGTGGCAAGAATGGTTACGACGGCGGTAACTATGGTCAGTGAAGGTCTCATGGCTCCTTTGACGTGATTCGGGCGAGATAATTCGGGCGATGTGATTCGGCTCGTTTGCCCTTCCTGCTGTGTCTTACGGTCCTTTCGCCGATTCTTTGGCCGTCTTCTTCCCGGCCGCGGTCCGGCGCGCGGCTTTCCTGGACCGTATCGGCTCGCCGAATTCATGGGGCGGGATCGGCTCGGGCGGCCCGCCCGGCACCACCGGTCGGCGCGCGAATTTGTTCGACGTCAACAGGCGATCGTACATGACGATCGCGCCCGAGATGGCGAGATTGACCGAGAAGCGCGTCGGGATCTTGACGACGTGATCGGCGAGACCCAGAAGCTCGCGCGACAGCCCGTACCGTTCGGCCCCGAAGACATACGCCGCACAACGCGGGTGCCGGAAGCTCGGCAATTCCGCGGCATCCTCGGTGATCTCGACCGCGACCAGCGCACAGTCGCGCGGCAACGCCAGGGCACGCGCCTCATCGAACTCGTAGAGCGGTAAGGTCCGGGCGGCATCGGATGTATCCGCGAGACCGGCTTTTCTCCGGTCGTAATCGGTGGCGATCGAGAAGACGAAGCTCGCGCCAAAGGCATGCGCCGTGCGGAACAGGCTCCCCACGTTCATCGCCTTGCTGACGCGTTCCACCCCGATGCCGAAATAGCCGCGCATGGTTCCGACCTTGCACCGATGGCCGAGGGTAAGGCAAGCTGCAAACCGGCGACGGTGAAGGCGCATGAACGATCGGTCTCCCGCGAGCGTGAACCAAGAGGCGGTGCCGGCGAACGACCGCGCGCCGGACGCCAATCCGGTGCTGGTCGAGGTCTGGCGCGGCGATGCGGTGGAGAGCCGGCATCGGGGTGCTGCCGCGGTCATCGATGAAACCGGCGCGTTGCTGATGAGCTGGGGCGATATCGAACGCCCGATCTATCCCCGCTCGGCCGTCAAGCCATTACAAGCGCTGGCGCTTCTGGAGACGGGCGCGGCCGAGGCCTACCGGGTGAGCGACGAGGAGGTTGCGCTTGCCTGTGCGTCGCATAACGGCGAGCCGGCGCATGTCTCGCTCGCCGGCGCCTGGCTCGCACGGATCGGGCTTGGCGCTAGCAACCTCGAATGCGGGGCGCATCCGCCGCTCGGGCGTCAGGCGAGCGAAACGCTGATCGCGGCCCGCCAGCCGCCCTCGCCGCTGCATAACAACTGTTCGGGCAAGCACACGGCGATGCTGACCACGGCGCGCCATCTGGGCGAGCCGATCGAAGGCTATGTCGATGCCGATCATCCGGTGCAGGTGCGCATCCGCGACCTGTTGAGCGAAATGGCCGGCTGCGATCTGGAGGAGGCCCCCCGCGGCACCGATGGTTGCAGCATCCCCACTTACGCCGCACCCTTGCGCAATCTCGCCCGCGCCATGTCGTGGTTCGCGGCGCCCGACACGCTGCCGCCCGGCCGCGGTGAGGCGGCGCGCCGGATCGCCAAGGCGCTCACCACCCATCCCTTCATGATCGCGGGCTCGGGCCGATTCGACACGCAGCTCATCTCGCGCAGCAATGCGGCCGCCCTCGTCAAGACCGGCGCCGAGGGCGTCTATATGGGCGCGGTGCCGGCGCGCGGCGGCCGCCCCGCCATGGGCATCGCGCTCAAGATCGACGACGGCGCCACCCGCGCCTCGGAGGTCGCGATGGCCGGTCTTTTGCGCTACTTAGATGTCCTAGACGACGCCGCTTGGGGGCGCCTTCTGTCGATCGCGCAGCCGAGGCTCAAGAATTGGCGCGGCATCGAGACCGGGACGATCAGGACCGCTCCCGGCTGGCTCGACCGCGGTTGAGAATTTGAACGGGAGGAACCGTATGCGGGCGATGCTCTGCACGGAATGGGGCGGGCCGGACGCGCTCAAGCTTCAGACGATCGAACCGAAAAGCCCCGGCGAGGGCCAGGTCCGCATCGCCATCAAGGCGGCGGGCCTCAATTTCGCCGACACGCTGATAATCGCCGGCAAATATCAGGACCGACCGGACTTTCCCTTCTCGCCGGGCCTCGAGGCCGCTGGCGAGGTGATCGAAGTCGGGCCCGGCGTCAGCGGCATCGAGCCGGGCATGCGCGTGATGGCGATGCTGGGCCATGGCGGTTTCGCCGAGGAAGCCATCACCACGCCCGAGCGCGTCTTCCAGATCCCCGATTCCATGCCCTACACCGATGCGGCGGGGTTCCCGGTCGCTTACGGCACCTCGCATGTGGCGCTCCGGCACCGGGCGCGGCTCGAGGCTGGCGAGACGCTGCTGGTGCATGGCGCGGCCGGCGGGGTCGGGCTGACCGCGGTCGAGATCGGCACGGTCATGGGCGCCACCGTCATCGCCTCGGCATCGAGCGACGAGAAGCTCGCGCTCGCCAAGCAGTACGGGGCCAAGCACGGCATCGACTATTCGAAGGAAGACATCCGCGAGCGGGTGCTGGAGATCACCGGCGGCAAGGGCGCCAACGTGATCTACGACCCGGTGGGCGGCGACGTCTTCGACGCCTCGCTCCGCTGCATCGCCTGGGAGGGCCGCCTCCTTGTTGTCGGCTTCGCGGCCGGCCGCATTCCCGAGGCGCCGGCGAACTATCTGCTGCTCAAGAACTGCTCGGCGGTGGGCGTCTTCTGGGGCTCCTACATGACGCGGGACACCTCGGTGATCGGCCGCTCGTTCAAGGAGCTGCTCGGCTGGTACGAGGCGGGCAAGCTGAAGCCCCATGTCTCCGACAGCTATGACCTCGCCGATGCGGCCGAGGCCATGAAAGCCATGATGGCCCGCAAATCCACCGGCAAGATCCTGGTGACGATGGAGTAGGGGTGCCTCAAGGCACCTCTCACCGCTGAAACATTCCACTGATCGTCATCCCCGCGAAAGCGGGGATCCAGGGAGGCGGACACGATTGTCGACCTGTCATCTCTGGATTCCCGCTTTCGCGGGAATGACGGCGGTGAGAGACCAGGACCCCCAAACGCAATTCGGGCGCGGGAACCGGGGCAAGGCGTCCCGAATCCCGCGCCCGTGTCGCGGAGGCGTCGTGTTGCTTAGCCCCAGTACCTGGGGCCCGACGCCGCCTAGCGCTTCCAGAAGGGCTTGTCCGCCTCGCGCAGCGCGTCGATGCGGTTGAGGCCGATATCCTTCAGCATACGATCGTCGAGCTGCTCGAGCTCCTTGCGGCCGCGGTTACGCTCCTGCCAGCGAAGAAGGGTGCCGATGGCCCGGCCGACGAGGCCGGTCGCGGCCCGCAGCGGCGCATGACGGTGATAGGCATAAGTATTAGCATGTGTATAGGCCATTGGATCGCCTCCGTTGCTTGGTGTTTCGCCGTGAATCGTGTTCATGGCAAGGAAAATAGGGCTGTTTTGGCATGGTGACAAACGACGGTTTTTCATGATAATGATTAGAAAATCTTATCTCTTAATGATCCGGTAATATCTCGGTGAGCCGCAAGATCCCTCCCCTCAACGCCCTTCGCGCCTTCGAAGCCGCGGCCCGGCACTTAAGCTTCACCCGCGCCTCGGAGGAGCTTTTCGTGACCCAGGCCGCGGTCAGCCACCAGATCAAGGCGCTGGAGGACTGGCTCGGCTTCAAACTCTTCCACCGCATGGGCCGCGGCCTGCGGCTCACCGAAGAGGGCCAGGACTACCTGCCGGTGCTGCGCGACGCCTTCGATGACATCGCCGCCGCAACCGAGCGGCTGATGCGCGAGGAGTCGGAACAACGCCTCACCATGAGCACCACGGACAGCTTCGCCGCGGGTTGGCTGGTGCAGCGCCTGAAGCGTTTCCGCGCCAAGCACCCCGATATCGACGTCCGCGTCACCACCACCGACACGCCGGTCGATTTCGCGCGCTCCGACGTCGAGCTATCGATCCGCTACGGCACCGGTCCCGGGCCAGGGACCGAGACGATCCCACTTTTCACGGAAGAGATCTTCCCGGTTTGCAGTCCCAAACTCGTGGCGGGCGAGCACCCCTTGCGCGAGCCCAAGGACCTGAAGCACCACACGCTGCTGCACGACGACATGACGGTGACCTGGGGGAACTGGCTCAAGGCAGCGGGAATCGAGGGCATCGACGCCGAGCGCGGGCCGCGCTACATGCATTCGAACCTGGTCACGCAGGCGGCGATCGACGGCGAGGGGGTGGCGCTGGGACGCTCGCGGCTGATCGCCCGCGAACTCGAGGAGGGCCGGCTGGTCAAACCCTTCGAGCTCAGCCTGACCTCCAACTTTAGCTATTTCGTCGTCTATCCGCTGGCGACCAAGGACCGGCCCAAGATCATCGCCTTCCGCGACTGGGTCTTGGAGGAAGCGGCGATGCAGGACGAGGTGATGATGTGAAAAAGCCCTCTCCCACGGCGGGGAGAGGGCTTGATCCCGAATTGCGAACGGCTCGGCGCCTAGTAGGTGTAACGGCAGACGCGCTTTTTCTGGATGGTACCGTTCTGGCGCACCGCGATGGTGAAGCAGCGCGGATGGCCCGGCTGATAGCTGCGCCGGCAACGGATCGCATTGGGCGGGCAGGACGTGCCCGATCCGAGCTCGATGGTGTGATTGGCGCCGCCGGCGAGGGCCGGCGACGAGGACGCGGCGGCGAGCAGAACCGCAGCGACCAGGCTGGTGGTGAATGTCTTCATAGTCTGTCTCCTGTCCATGCGCGGGGCTTGGCCCCACTCGGTGTTGGACGGGAGATTAGGACAGCGCCGGTTCCCGGTCAGTGCGGGCTGTCACAAGGGATTGGCTAAATCACCCCCGCCTCGAGCGAGGCCGCAACGCGATCGAGCGCGGCGGAAAGCCGATCGGACTGCACCGCGAAACAGAGCCGCAGGTGGCCTTCGCCGCCCGGGCCGAAGGCCGAGCCGGGCGCCAAACCGACCTTCTGATCGAGCAGGATCCGTTTGGCAACGGCGAGGCTGTCCTCCATGCCGTCCACGCCAATGAAGGCGTAGAAGGCGCCGGGCGGGTTCGCCATGCGCACGCCGTCGATGGCGGCGAGGCGCTGATAGACCATGTCGCGGTTGCGGTGGTAGAGCGCCTTGGTTTCGGCGACGAAATCCTCGCCCTGCTCGACCGCGGCGATGCCGGCGCGCTGTACGAAGACGGGCGCGCAGGAGAAGTTGAACTCGACCAGCTTGGTGAAGGTGTCGACCAGCGGCTCGGGCGCCACCATCCAGCCAAGCCGCCAGCCGGTCATGCACCAGTTCTTGGAAAACGAGTTCACCACCACCAGCGGATCGTCGGGCTGCGATATATCGAGGAAGGAGGGCGCCCGTTCGCTCTCGTATGAAAGCCGCGTATAGACCTCGTCGGCGATGATCCAGATGCCGCGCGCGCGGGCGAACTCCAGCAGCCGCGTTTGGTCCTCAAACGTCGCCGTCCAGCCGGTCGGGTTGTTGGGGCTGTTGATGAAGATGGCGCGGGTGCGCTCGTCGGCCATGGCGAAGAGCTTGTCGAGGTCGAGCCTCCAGCCGTCGGGGCCGTCATCGAGCTCGATGAGCCGCGCTTCGGCACCCATGATGCGCACGGTCTGGATGCAGTTGGGCCAGATCGGCGTGTGGACGATGGCGTTGTCGCCCGAGCCAACGAAGGTCTCCATCGCCAGCATGATCGCACTCATGCCCGAGATGGTGACGACGATGCGCTCGGGCCCGATCTCGCGGCCGCGCAGACCGCTTTCGTATTTGGCCAGCGCCCGGCGGAGTTCCGGGATGCCGGCATTGCTCGAATAGAAGGTCTCGCCCTTGACGATCGAGGCGGCGGCGGCATCGCGCACGAAGGCGGGCGTGGTCATGTCCGACTCGCCGAACCACAAGGGCGTCACGCCCTCCATGGTCATGCCGATGTCGGAGACCTCGCGGATGCGCGAAGACTGGATGCCCTCGAGCGTGGCGCGGATCGGCGGCAGACCGCTATCCGGTCCGGGGGTGTAGTCGTTCATGGGGGTTCGCTGAGGCCTCCCTTGATTCCTGCCGGCTTGGTCAGGCGTCCCTCGGACGCCGGCCGATAATCTGGATACCGCGCCAGCTGATCACCGACTGGCCCGTCTGGTTCTGGATGTCGTATTCGACGGTCACGTAGCCGCGGTCGTTGCGCGTCCGCGAGGTGCGCTTGTCGAGCACGCGCAGGACGGTGCGCACCGTATCGCCCGGCCGCACGGGTTCATGAAAGCGGACCTCGTCGCAGCCGGGCGAGCCCATGCTGGCGTTGCCGAGAAAGCCGCTGTCGATGACCTGGCGGAAGGCAAGGAGCTGGGTGTGCCAGCTGCTGGCGATGATGCCGCCGAAGTGCGAGGCGGCCGCCGCTTCCTTGTCGACATGGAAGGGTTGGGGGTCGTAGCGCGCGGCGAAGTCGATGATCGCGTCCTCGGTCAGCGTGACCCCGGCGGTGGTGACCTCCTCGCCGACGGTGAAGTCCTCGTAGTAGCGCTCGCGCCCGTGCATGAGAAGTATCCCTCAGCGCACCACGAGCACGCGGCAGGTCGTCTCGTCGAGACGCTTGCGTGCCGCCGCCTTGCCGAGCAGCGGATTGTCCGCGCCGAAGACCAGGGCGCCCGCGCCGACCCGCGCCGACAGACCGCAAAGTTCGGCGGCGCTCGCTTTCGGCAGGGTGATGAACGCAGCGCCCGCCCGCCGATCGCCGAGGATGGCCTTCGCCTGCTTTTCGAGTTTGGCGGCCGCCTTGTCGTCGGGGGCGATGAGCGCGACGGTGAGCTCGCTGGGCGAGGCGAGCCGGGCCGCCACGGCAAGCGCGTGATCGGCGCCCGGCGCCCCGTCATAGGCGACGACCAACAGCCGCGCCACCGGCGCCCTGGGCCGGACATAAAGGACGGAGCGCTCGCGGGCCTGCTTGCCGAGCCGGGCCAGTGAAGGTGAGCGCAAGCCCGCGAGCAATGCATCCTGCCCAGCGCCGAGTACGATGAGATCGGCGTCGCGCGCGGCGGCGAGCGCCGCCTTTTCGACCTCGCCGCGCACGACGTTGAAGCTCCAGGCCAGCCGGTCCCGGGTCGCGGCTTCCGCGACGGCGGCGCGCACCCGGTTCGCCAGATCCTTGAAGGCGGTCTCGACCTCGTGCTCGCCGAAGGGCTCCCAGCGCGCGCTCATCGGCGCGTAGCGGCGCACGAAGGAATGCCGTGCGGCGTCGAACAGACTCTCATCCTCGACGAAGAGCGCGTTGAGCTCGGCGTGCAAGGCGGTGGCGAGGTGGATCGCCTCGGTGAGCGCGGTGCGGTAATCCGCCCCCGGGTCGAGCGCGAGGACGACCCTCCGAAAACTCGAGGGGAAGCTCGAGGGCACGTTCGACGGGGCCTCGGCCGGGCTCATGTCTCGTTCTCCCCACCATCTGGAAGACCGGCACCATCGGGCTTCGCTCGCGCGAATGCCCGTGCTTTCTTGGCAAATTCTACAAGCTGGGCCTCGACCCGTGCGTTGACACTGCCTTCGGGGAAAGCACCGTCGGCCCCGCGCTCCCCCGCCGGGGTGCCGGTCAGAAGCGCGATGCCCTGGTCGATGGTCTCGATTGGATAGATGGCGAAGCGCCCGGCCTCGCAGGCCTCCACGACGTCGTGGCGCAGCATCAGGTGCTTGACGTTGGTGGCGGGGATCATGACGCCCTGGCGGCCGGTCAGGCCTTTGGCCGAGCAGATATCGAAGTAGCCCTCGATCTTCTGGTTGACGCCGCCAATCGCCTGAACCTCGCCCAGCTGGTTGACCGAGCCGGTGACTGCGAAGGACTGGTCGATCGGCAGGCCGGAGAGCGCCGAGAGCAAGGCGTAGAGCTCGGTCGAGGAGGCCGAGTCGCCGTCGACCCCGCCATAGGATTGCTCGAAGACGAGGCTGGCGGAGAGCGCCAGCGGCCGGTCCTGGCAGTAGCGCGCGCCAAGGAAGCTGGAGAGGATCAGCACGCCCTTGGAATGGAGCGCGCCGCCCAACTCGACCTGGCGCTCGATGTCGACGACCTCGCCCTTGCCGAGGCGCACGCGGGCGGTGATCCGGCTTGGCTTGCCGAAGGAGAAGTTGCCGAGTTGGAGCACCGAGAGTGCATTTACCTGGCCGACTTCCGAGCCCTCGACATCGATCAGCATGACGCCGCGGGTGATCTGCTCGTGAACCAGTTCGCGCACGTAATCGGCGCGATGGATCTTGGCGTCGATGGCGCGCTGGACATCGGTGGCGGTGGCGGTGCCGTTGCCGTTCTTGCCGGCCCAGTAATCGGCCTCGCGCAGGATATCGAGGATGTCGCGGAAGCTCGTCGAGAGGCGCTCGATATCGTCGGCGAGACGTTGGCCGTATTCGACGATGCGCGCGACAGCGCCGCGGTCGAAGGCGCGGAGCTCGTGGCGCGCGGCCAGGGTGGCGATCAGGCGGCTGTAATCGCCAACCGTCTCGTCCGTGCGCGGCATGACGTGCTGGAACTCGGCTTGCACCTTAAAGAGGCCGCCGAAATCCGGATCGAGCGCGCAGAGGAGCATGTAAAGCTGGCGGTCGCCGACGAGGACGATCTTGAGATCCAAGGGGATCGGCTCGGGATCGAGCGAGACGGTGGAGACGACGCTCAAGAGCTGGCCCACCGACTCGATGCGGATCTCCCCGGCGCGCAACGTGCGTTTCAACTCCTCCCAGGACAGCGGCTGCATCAGGAGGCGCCGCGCATCGATGATGAGATAGCCGCCATTCGCCTTGTGAAGCGCGCCCGGCTTGACGAGGTTGAAATCGGTGACGAGCGCGCCGAACTGCGCGGTGTGCTCGATGCGGCCGATCAGATTGCCGAGCACGGGATGGTCCTCGTAGACGACCGGGGCGCCCTCGGCCTCGCGGTTGTCGACCATCACGTTGACGCGGTAGCGGCGGAACAGCGCGTCGTCGTCGGGCGACTCCGCCGCGCGGCGTCCCATCGCCCCGCCGGCCCCGCCCGCGCCACCAGCGCCGCCAGTTTCCTGCGCCATGACCGAACGGATAAAATCGAAGGCGTTGTCGACGATGTCGGCCTCGACGCGGTCGAGGTAATCGACCACCGCCGGCACATCGGTGAAGGCCTCACGGACCGTCTGGATGAGATGGCCGACGGCGAACTTGGTGACCTCGCGGTTGAGTTCGCGAAGCTTCTCGGCCAGCTCCTTGCCCCAGGCCGGCATCTGCTCCATCGATTTCTGCAGCTCTTTCTGCAGCTCCTCGATGTCGGCCTTGAGGCGCTCCTGCTCCGCCTCGGGCAACTTGTCGAATTCCTTGGGCTCGAGCACTTCGCCGTCGCGCACCGGGGCGAACATGAGCCCGACCGGCGTGCGCATCAGCGCGACGCCCTTTTCCTTGGCGTGCGCCTGAATGGCCTCGAACATCTCCTCCTGGCGGCGCTTGAACTCGCCCTCGAGCATCTGCCGGCGCGAGACGTACTCATCGCCCTCGAAGGCGGCGGGAAGCGCCGTGCGCAGCTCGCGGACAAGCTGCTCCAGCGCCTCGCGGAGCGGCATGGCGCGGCCCGTGGGCAGCTCAATCGCGCGCGGCTTTTGGGGATCGTCGAAATTGTTGACGTAGACATAGTCCGACGGTGGCGCCTCCGTTGCCGCGGCGCGCGTCAGATAGTCGCGGATCAGCGTGTGCTTGCCAGTGCCCGGCGGGCCGAGCGCGAAGAGGTTGTAGCCCTCGCGGCGAATGCCGATGCCGAACTCGACCGCCTCCACGGCGCGGTCCTGGCCCACGACATGGTCGAGCGGCTCGGCCTCTTTGGTGGTTTCGAAGGGGATCGTCGCAGGATCGCAGACGCGCCTGAGCGCCCCGCCCGGTAACGGTTCCGGCGCTCCGCCCGCCGCCTCGCTTTGTTCCGCCATGGTCCTCCAGCCCGCGATCCGCCGCGCGCGCCTCTTTGTTATTGGTTGTTTTTGCCGCCCGCCGTCAGCCGGCCGCCTCGATCCGCTCCATGTCCTCGTCGGACAGGCCGAAATGGTGACCGATCTCGTGGATCAGCACATGCCGGATGACATCGGCCAGGGTCTCACGACCCGCATCCCAGTATTCGAGAATAGGCCGACGGTACAGGAAAATCATGTCGACCTCGCCGGGCAACGCACCAGCCGATTTGAAGCCGACGGGCACACCGCGATAGAGGCCCAGAAGATCGTAGGGGCTGGCGAGCCCCATTTCCTCCAGTGTCGCCTCGTCGGGGAAGTCCTGGACCCGGATAACGACGTCGCCCAGCAGCCGGCGCATCGGCTCGGGAATGTCCGCAAACGCGGCGTGCCCCATCGCCTCGAAGGCATCGAGGTCCGGGGCCCTGCGGGCGAATACGCGCGCAAGCGGTTGCGGAAACCGGCGAGGAAACCTGCGTTTCGACATGCCTGATAGATAACCCCGCGGACAGGCGAGTCCAAGCCGAGGAGTGTCCAAGTGGGGGCGGTCTTTCCCTCAGCGCAATCGGGTCATAGCTTGAGCGCATGACGCGCGGGGCTTGAGCGCATGACGCGCAGGGCTTGAGCGCATGACGCGCAGGGCTTGAGCGCATGACGCGCAGGTCTTGAGCGCATAACGAACCGGAAACGAGGAGGCGGGTATGGTGGCGAAACTGACGGGTGACGAGCGGGCCAAGGCCCTGGCCGCGCTGCCGGCATGGTCGGAGGTCGAGGGGCGCGACGCGATCACGCGCAGCTTTCAGTTCGCCAACTTCAACGAGGCCTTCGGCTTCATGACGCGCGTCGCCATGCAGGCCGAGCGCGACGACCATCACCCCGAATGGTTCAACGTCTACAACAAGGTCGAGGTGACCCTCGCGACCCACGATGTCGGCGGGCTGTCGGAGCGCGACGTGACGCTGGCGCAGTTCATCGACGGGATTGCAGGGAAGTAAATGCCGAGCGAATCTGCAAAATCCCCTCTCCCCTTGTGGGAGAGGGTTAGGGTGAGGGGTCACTCTGTCCGCAGGGCTTCTTCGATTGCCCTTATCACTCCGTCAGTATTGCCGAGCACCTCATTGTTCCAGAACCGGATGACTTGAAAGCCGTCCGCTTCGAGCCGTTCGGTTCGAATGGCATCTTTCTCCGAATTATCCGCGTGCTGCCCGCCGTCGATCTCGATGACGAGCTTTTCCTCGAAGCACACGAAATCGACGATATAGGGACCGATTGCAGCCTGTCTCCGAAACTTGTATTCGCCCAACTGACGATTTCGGAGAACCGACCATAGCTTTCGCTCCGCATCGGTCATGCGGCGGAGAAGAGCTTTGGCAAGTCCGGTCTTCATCACTACGTAGAGCCGCTCCGCGGCGTACCCCTCACCCTACCCCTCTCCCAGAATGGGAGAGGGGATTTTGCAGAGTCGCTCGGCATTTACTTCCCTGCAATCCCGTCGATGATCTGCGCCATCGTCACGTCGCG
>JARRKQ010000050.1:0-16986 GCA_037387885.1 Alphaproteobacteria bacterium
CTTCGGGTTCACTTGGCCGCCTACCAGGACCTGCTCCACATCGAGGTAACCGATGAAGGGTGGCGGGTTCTCGAGCCGGCCGAGCGCCGTCTCCGTATCAGGCAAGCCATGGTCGATCTTGTACTGCACGCTTCGCAGCACCGACCGGTGGTCCTGATCCTGGAGGATTTGCACTGGGTCGATGCCGAGACGCTCGCGCTGCTCGACCTTGTCGTCGATAAGCTGGCCGGTAGCCGCTTGCTCCTGGTCGCTTCTTTCCGACCGGAATTCGACAGCCCCTGGCGCGACAATCCGCATCACACAGGGATCCGTCTGAAGCCCCTGGATCGCCGCGCCGCGTTGGAGCTCTTGGAGACCCTGTTGGGCGCCGACGCCACGCTGAACGATCTCAAACTGCACATCATCGCGCGCTCGGCCGGAACGCCGTTGTTCATCGAGGAGATCGTCGGCGACCTCAGGCATTCAGGGGCGCTTGTTTCGGACGGAGACCGGCTCACCCTGACCAAAGCTCTGTCGGAAATTGAGCTGCCGGTCACGGTGCAAGCGGTGATCGCCTCGCGCATCGACCGCTTGTCGCCCGACGTCCGTAACTTGCTCCAGACGGCATCGGTGATCGGCGAAACCGTGCCGGCAGCGCTCCTGCGGATCACGTCCGGGCTCGATGAGAACACCATGCTTGCCCGCATGGCGCCGCTCAAACTTCAAGAGTTCATGCTCGAAACGCAGCTGTCGCCCGAGCTGCTCTATGCATTCAAACACGGGCTGATCCGCGACGTCGCCTATGAGAGCGTATTGAAGGCCAACCGGCGCGCGCTGCATGCGGCGGTCGTGACCGCGATCGAGACGCGTTACCACAATCAGATGGACCGTTATGCGGACCGTCTCGCGCAGCACGCCAAATCGGCCGAAATGTGGGAAACGGCCGTGAAATACGCGCGGCGGGCCGCCTTCAGGGCCCTGGAACACTCGTCCTACGATCAGGCGGTGCGTCACCTTGACGGGGCGCTGCAAGCCTTGAGCCATTTGCCGCAGGATGACGAGCGGCGAAAACTCGAGATCGATCTGCGCCTCGCGCTTCGGGCGCCGCTGGGCGCGATGGGTGATGCTGCAAAGATGGTCCAGCGTTTGGCCGAGGCCGAAGCGCTGGCTGAAGACCTCGGCGACGAATGGCGCCTTGGTGCGACCAAGATCTCGCAGACCTTTGCCTTCAACTACACAGGCGATCTCGACAAAGCCGAGGCGGCGGGCAAGGCCGGCCTCGAGATCGCCGAGCGGATCGACGACGATCAGATGCGGCTCGCCGGATCTTACCACCTCGCACAATGCTACATGTGGGCCGGCAGGTTCGAACGTGCCCGCGCGTTGCTGTTAGCGCGGGAGGCCCGCGTAGCAGGGGAATTTCGTACAAAGCGCATCGGTACGGCCGGTACCATCTCGGTACTGTGGCTCGGCATGCTGGGCGCGGTCGAGGCGTATCTGGGCCGCTTCGAGGATAGCAGGCGTCATGTCGACGAGTCTGTGGCAATCGCCGACGAACTGGGGCGTCCTTACGACCAGGCGATCGCTCGCTGGTACAAAGGGTTCGCCATATCGTACGGCGGCGCGAACGCCGAGGCGGTCGACTGGCTGGAGGATGCCTACCAACGATCCACGCAAGCGCAAATCGAGTTTCTAGTCCCCGTCGTGGCGACCAGCCTTGGATATACCTACGCCAATGTCGCCCGTGGCGATGAGGCGATTACCATCCTTGAGGACGCCATCGATCGCAATGAACGTACGGGATTGAGCTTTGGCGTGGCCTATGCGTCGCTGAACCTAGCCTTTACATTGCTGCAGCGGGGCGACCTCACGGGCTTTCAAGCGCGTCTGCAAAAGGCGACCCGCTTGGCCGTTCGCCACGGTTTTGCCGCGATCGAGGTGGCGGCGCGCCGGCTGGAGGCGCTGGCGCTGAGCAACGCGAAAGACAGGGCGCAAGAGGCGGAGTCGGCGGCTCGTCGCTCGCTTGAGCTCGCCGAGGAGCGAGGCATGCAGCCCGACGTTGCGCACTGTCATCTCGTTCTGGCGCGACTGCAGGGCCAACAGGGCGATAGCGATGCGGCGCGCGAACACATGGCGACGGCGATCACGATGTACCGCGATCTCGGCATGACGGAATGGCTCGATAGGGCAACAAAGATTGCCGAGAGGGTCTCCGGGCGCTGACGGCCCTTTGCCGCGCCGTTCGGGCGGATACCATCTAATCGTGGTCGCTAGCTGTCGGCCGTCTCGACAAGGGCGGGGTTGCTGTTGTGTCGCGGCTTGGCCGCGGCGGTGGGCATCAGCCCCATCCGCACCAAATTCCTCGCGAGCACCGTGAGCGGGTTGATCCCCTCTTCAAGGCCCGGCGCTTTGCCGCGCCGTCCGCGGCTTTCACGAACGGCGAGGCGTACCCGCCGCCAGTCGAGGCCCAGCGGCGCGTAAATTTCCCGCCGTTGATGGATGCTGACGAGATTGAGGTAGAGCGCCAAATATGCGCGATGTGCGAAATATTGGAGCTCTTGCCAACCCGGTGCCGAATAACGGCCCCTCGTCTCTTCCAGCCAGATGGTCCCGAAATTGTGGTGGACTGTCTCGTCCCTCAGGACGTGTCCGAGCATCCGATCCAGGGCCGGGTCGAGGGTATGAGCGCGGATATTTGAGAGCGCGCCCATGGCGAACCCCTCGATAAGGCCGCTCATGCCAACGATCTTGTGATCGATGCGTTCGGTGTCGTGGAGATCGCGGAGCAGGCGTCCGAAGGCCTCGCCTGGGCTGTAGGCGGCGCCCCAGCGACGGGCGATATACCTTGAAAAGGCGCGAGCATGACGCGCCTCCTCGCGGGCCTGGTTCGCCATGAACTCGCGAGCCGCGGCGTCCTCCAAGCGCAGGCAGAGCTGCGCGCTAATGTAGAACGCGGCCTGCTCACCATGAAGAATCCCGGAGAGGAACCAGCGCACGATCTCGTTGCCTAAGGCGATACGTTCGGCAGCCGTCAAATCCCGGCCCACGGCGCTGCGGAGCTCCGGGAACCACTCCTCCGGCATGATCGCCTGACGGCGCACGTCGAACGGCTGCGACAGGTCCATGACCGCCGGATCGTCGGGGACCCACTCTCGGTCCGCTACGGTGTGAAGAAGACAGTCGATCGCGGGGGACCGCTGGGCGTCGCGTAAGGCGTCAAATAAAGGTCCAAGCTCACCCTGCGGCGGCTCGCCGTTCGAAGGCGGGTCGCCTGGACCGGATCGGCTCTTCGCATAAGCGCTCACGAGCAGGCCCTGCCGTTCCGAGCATCGCCGCGTCGGCCAGGCCGTCAATCGACCGCCCAAGACGAGCCCGGCGTCTCCCACGGTAAGCGGCGTGGGTCGAAAGCACAATGATTGCCTGACGAGCGCCGCTGCCGGCGAACGGACCCAACGTGCGGTGCGCTGATCAGAACAGCACGAACAAAACGAGGAAGAATCCGACAAAGACGAGCCATGCGGAAGCGACGTCTTTGACGGTTTTGCGTCCGACAACCATGATCATGTGACCTCGCCTTGGATATCGGGGCGGCGATCGCGGTTCCGCGATCCCATTGAAGGTGCGCCCCGTCGGTGGGTGGCCGTGATCGAAGATCGACCCGGCCCGGATACGAGGTCAGATTGGCGGCTTGTCGGCTCGAAATATGTGCCGTTTGGCACATTCGGGGAAAAAAGTGGAGCGCCCTCGGGATCGCCGCTTGCGGGCTATTCGCCGGCGGCCTTGGCGATGGCCCGTTCCAGCATGCTCGCCTTGGCGATGATCAGGGTGCCACGCTTGGATTGCAGCACGCCGTCGCGACGAAGAGCGCCCAATGCGCGGGTCACGGCTTCCCGGTTGGTGCCGATCCGATCGGCCAAATCGGCGTGGGTGGGGGCGTGCTCGATGATTAGCCGGTCGCCGTCGCGGCCATCTTTCCGGGCAAGGCGCAGCAACTCGATCTGGACGCGAACGCGCACGGGAAGCGTCGCCAGTTCTTTGACGCGCTCGGAATAGTACCGCAACAGCTTCGTGAAATGCCGCAGAAGCGCCGCGGCGACGGACGGTTGCTCGTGCAGCAACTGCCAGAACCGGTCGGCAGACAGCGACGCGATCACACAAGGCGAAGCCGCTACGACGCTGGACGAACGCGGCTCGCCGTCGATCGCCGAAAACTCGCCGAACATCTCGCCGGCATCGATGTCCCGATAGCTCACTTGCCGGCCGGTGCGCGAGTAGTTGAGGGCGCGGACCCGACCGGCGACGACGAAGAAGACGTCGCCTGAGTCGTCAAGGTAATGCAGGATCGCTTCGCCCGGGCTGTAGCGCCGCCAATGTACCTTTTCCGCCAGCTCCCCGCGCGCGGCCTGCGTCAGTCCCGTCAGCAGGCCTATGCCGTCAAGACTCTGGTTTGATCGCGACACGTGCCTCATCTCTGCAACGGCGGCTTGGCCGGAAAATTTGCGGCGCTAACGTCCCGGGCCGCAATGTACAAGCAATGGCGGCCGATGCAGCATCTCAATCTGGCGCACCAAGTGCAGTGTTCATTCGTTGCCGGACTTTCCGAAGAAGCCGATCGAAAAGCCTAAACCGGCGAAGATCGCCCGATCGGCCGACGTCCGCACTGAGTCATAAGGCGACATCTAATCTGACGTCAGCGATGTCCGCGTTTGGGCACAAAGCGGACATTGGCGGTTCTGATTGCCATCGGCTTGGGACGCCTGGAATGCATCAATCGATTGCGGATTGCTCCGCCTGGGTTTGTGGGCCGGATAGACAGGTGCGCCAACTCAACGGGCTGCACCGTTTCACACTTCGAGTACAGAGATGAGGCGAATGCAGAGGGAGTAGCGGACACTCTTTTTGGCGCCTAGTTGGCCTACCTTCGGCAGACAAGGATACGGAGCGGGGTCGACGGCTTGCATGCAGGGTCGACGTGAAGTCGTTCAGAAACTGCTCAAATACCGAGGCCCGCGGCGCAAATGACGCAGTTACTTATGATTTCGCCGATTGTCCCGCCACTCTAAATGAGCGCCAGGCTGATCCACGGCACCGCAATGATCAGTGCGAGGACCAGCAGCATCGTTACCGCGAAGGGAAAGGCGCCGGCGAAGATGTCGGTAAGCGTGATGGTCTTGTCATCGAGGGTGCTCTTAATGACGAAGCAGGCGATGCCAAGGGGCGGTGTGAGCAATCCGATCTCGGCGCCGATCACCGTGACGATGCCGAACCAGACGACGTCGCCCGCGAACAGCGCGCCGTCGGCAGGGATGAGGACAGGGAGGAAGAGCGGCACCACGATCAGGATAATCGAGACCGTGTCGAGGATCGTGCCCATGAGGAGCAGGAGCACGACGTAAAGCACGATCACGCCGTTGAAACCCATGTGGAGCCCCCTCAACCACTCGCCGAGTTCGGAGGGGATGCCGGTGATGCCGAGCATGCGGCTGTACATCGAGGCGGCGATGATGAGGAAGAGGATCGAGGCCGTGATATGCCCGGTCTCGACCAGAATGCCCCAGAAGCTCCGCAAGGTGAGGCTGCGTTTGGCGAGCGCGATCAGGAAGGCGAAGAGCGCGCCCACGGCGCCGGCCTCTGTGGGGGTGAATTTGAGGCTGACCGCGCCCCAGAACCAGCCGTCGAAGGCGCCGTAGATGCCGCCCATCACGAGGCCGATCAGACCGACCGGGGCGATCATTTTGCGCGCGGCCTCGGTGACCGTCATGGCGGCCGCTTCGCTGCGCGCCTCGTCGCTCAACGCCCGCCGGCCGACAAAGCCCGGCGTGAGATAGGCCAAGCCGATGATGAGAACGGCATAGGCGACCGAGAGCACGATCCCCGGCAGCACGCCGGCGAGGAAGAGATCGCCGATCGACTGCTCGGTGATCACGGCATAGAGGATCAGCATCACGCTCGGCGGGATCAGCATGCCGAGGACCGAACTGCCCGCGATCACGCCGACGGCGAACCGGGTTTCATAGCCGAAGCGCCGCATCTCGGGCAGTGCGACGCGGGTGAAGACCGAGGCCGAGGCGATCGACGTGCCGGTGATCGCGGCAAAGACGGCATTGGCGGCGACCGTGGCGATGCCGAGACCGCCGCGGACCAGGCGGAACATCCAATTGGCAACGTCGTAGATGTCGCGCCCGAGCCCGGCCACGCTGACCAGAAGCCCCATCAGCACGAAGAGCGGGATGACGCCGAAAATGTAATGCGCCACCGTGTCACCGGCGGCGATGGCGAGTAGCTTGATCGGGATTTCGATGTCGCCGCGAACGATCCAGACACAGAGGAAGGAGACGAGGCCGAGCGCCACCGGCACGTAGAGCCCCAGATAGATCAGGGCCAGGATCAGGACGATCGAGAGGATGCCGACCTCGGCGCCGGTCATGGGGTCCGGTCCGCTGGCGGTGCGCGCATGTCAGGCCGGACGGTTGGGCGGCTCGGCGCCCGCCCGGCCGGGTATGATATAGCGCCAGGCGAAGGCGACAAACTGGGCTAGCACCATCACCGAGCCGACGACGATGATTGCCTTGACCGGCCAGGTGGGCGCGGCGAAGACGCCGATATTGCCGGTGTAGAGGTCCTTCTCGTAGGCTTCGATGAAGATCGGCCAAGTGCCGTAGACGATGAGCCCCATGAAGAGCGCGCCGAGAAGATCGAAAGTGGCGCCCATCGCCCGTCCGATCCGGGGCCGGCGATCAAGAACGAAATTGAACAGGCCGTCGGAACGCGTGAGCCGGCCCGAGCGGGTGGCATCGCCCAGTTGCAGGAAGACGATTGCCACGATCAGCAGTTCGATCATCTCCGAGACGCCGTGGATCGGCCGGCCGACGATCTCACGCTGCCAGACGTCCCAATTGATCATCGCCATGAGGCCGAAGATGATCAGCGTGCCGACGGCGTTGAGTGCGGATAACGTCCAGCGGAGCACGGCGTCCGGGCCGCGCGCAGGCGGCCCGTTGGCGCCGTCACCCTCCGGTGGGACCGGCGGGCTTTCCAACATGCCTGCGCGCCGGCGCTTTACTTATCCCAGTCGCGCGCGATCGGCTGCTTGGCGGCCCGCATCTCGTCCATATAGGCCTTGAGGAGCGCACTTCCGGGCAGGCCCTTCTTGTCGAGCCGCGCGGCCCATTGCTTGGCGATATTGGGCATGGTGCGCGCCCAGTTGAGCCGGTCCTCGGCCGGGACCTTGACGATCTTGCCGCCCTTCTTTGTGTAGCCGCCGTAAGCGTCGGCGCCGCGCTTTAAGGCCACCTTGGCCATGTGGTCGCGGTAGACGATGGCCTGCTCGGCCAGCACGTTGCGGACATCTGCGGGCAGCTTCTTCCAGGTCGCCGCGTTGACGGTGACGACCTTGGAGTTCACCGCGCCGATGCGCGCGTCGAGCATGTAGGGCGCGACCTCGTAGACCTTGAAGGAGAGCGCGGCCTCGGGCCACAGCATGGCGCCGTCGACGATGCCGGTCTTCAGCATGTTGTAGTATTTGGGCAGCGGGCCGCCGACACCGACCGCGCCCAGCGCCTCGATGTAGCGGAGATTAATGCCGGCGCCGCCGATCTTGCGGTTCTTCAGGTCCTTCAGACCCGTGACCGGCTCTTTGAAGTAGAGCTGATAGCTGTCGATCACCACGAGATTAGTCAGATAGACCTGGTCGTACTGGGCGAAAGCCCTCTTCATCGCCGGGAACTTGCCCGCCATCTTGTCGACGATGCGCGTCATCAGCAGCGAGTCGGTCGAAGTGAACGGCGTCACATAAGCGATCGCCTGTAGCGGCACCTTGTCGTGGTGGAAGACGGTGGTCACCACGCCGATATCGCCGAGGCCGGTCTGCAGCCCCTTGAACACACCCTTGGGTTTGACAATGGCGCCGCCGAAGGCCTGGTTCCACTTGATCTTGTACTTGCCGCCCTTGGCCAGCGCCTTGTCGACGGCAGGAATATAAAAATTGATGAACTCGCGCACCCAAGAGGCCTTGGTCGGATAGCCATCGATCGCGGTGAGCTTGATTACCTGCTCGGCCTGCCCTGGGGCGCTTGTCAATGCCATGACAAGAAAGGCTGCCGCAGCGGAACCGCCGATCTTCCCGGATAATCTGCTCATTTTCATAACGCGCCTCCCTCGCTCACTTTTTGATTTGTTCCCAAGATGGCAGATTTCTCAGATTATTTCGCTGGCTTTCTGACGCCCCCACAGGAGTGCCCGCTTGGGGTCATTTGCCGACACCAACCTTGGAGCAAGCGATGTCCGCTTTCGGCCCAAAAGCGGACGTGGAAAATCATGCCCGCGATGTCCGCTTATGGCCACAGTCGGACACTCTCACTTGGGGTGACGCCGATCCGACTCGTCGCTTGTACCGGGCATCGGTACGCTCTCGCGCGTTGGTCTCCGCGATGCGGAGGTTTGTCCGCCCAGGCGATAAACTCGCCGGTACGTATGCCACATCGTCGCGAGAGCACTGGTCCGTCGTGCCCGGCTCGGCTAGAGTACCAACAGGTTTCGCTTAGATACCAATACGGGTTAAAGGGGGGAAACGATGAAACGCATCAGCCTAACTGCGATCGTTCTCGCTGCGACCGTCGCGACCGTTCCGGCCCACGCGGCCAAGACGCTGGTTTTCTGCTCCGAGGGCAGCCCCGAGGGCTTCAATCCGAGCCTCTACAGCTCTGGCACGACCTTCGATGCCTCGGCGCGCAACGTCTACAGCCGGCTTGTGGAGTTCGAGCGCGGCTCGACCAAGATCGTGCCGGGCCTGGCCGAATCGTGGACGGTTTCCGAAGACGGCCTCGTTTACACATTCAAGCTGCGCAAGGGCGTGAAGTTCCACACCACGAGCTATTTCACGCCGAGCCGCGACTTCAACGCCGACGACGTGCTCTACAGCTTCAACCGGCAATGGAAGAAGGATCATCCCTATCACAAGGTCTCGGGCGGCAATTACCAGTACTTCGCCTCGATGGGAATGCCGAAGCTCCTGAAGTCGATCGAGAAGGTCGACGCCATGACGGTCCGCTTCACGCTCACCAAGCCCGAGGCGCCGTTCATCGCCAACATGGCGATGCCCTTCGCTTCGATCATGTCGAAGGAGTACGCCGACAAGATGGCGGCGGCCAAGACCATGGATAAGGTCGATTTGCTCCCCGTCGGAACCGGCCCGTTCCAGTATGTCGCCTACCGCAAGGACGCGGTGATCCGCTACAAGGCGCACCCCGACTATTACGAGGGCAAGGCCAAGATCGACAATCTGGTCTTCGCGATCACCAAGGACGCCTCGGTGCGCTGGGCCAAGCTCAAGGCCGGCGAATGCCATGTGATGCCGTATCCCAACCCGGCGGATATCGAGGCGATGCGCAAGCATCCCGACATCAATCTGCTGCAGCAGGAAGGCCTGAACGTCGGCTACCTCGCCTACAACGTGAAGAAGAAGCCGTTCGGGAACGTGAAGGTGCGACAGGCGCTCACGATGGCGATCAACCGCGACGCCATCATCAAGGCGGTGTTCCGCGGCGCCGGCAAAGTCGCCAAGAACCCGATCCCGCCGACGATCTGGTCCTATAACGAGGCGACCAAGGCCTATCCTTACGATCCCGCCGCGGCGAAGAAGCTGCTCGCCGAGGCCGGCTATCCCAAGGGCTTCTCCACGGATATCTGGGCGATGCCGGTGCAGCGGCCCTATAACCCCAACGCCCGCCGCATGGCCGAGATGATCCAGGCCGACTGGGCGGCGATCGGCGTCAAGGCCAAGATCGTCACCTACGAATGGGGTGAGTACCTGAAGCGCAGCATCAAGAACTCCGAGCACACCACGATCCTGCTTGGCTGGACGGGCGACAATGGCGACCCGGACAACTTCCTCCACGTGCTGCTGGGCTGCGATGGCGCCAAGAAGGGCGGCATCAATCTCGCCCGCTGGTGCTACAAGCCGTTCGACGATCTGATCGTGCAGGCCAAACGCACGCCCAACGTGGCCAAGCGCACCGCGCTCTACAAGAAGGCGCAAATCCTGTTCAAGCAGCAGGCGCCGTGGGCCACAATTGCGCATTCGATCGTCTTCAAGCCGGTCCGCAAGAACGTGGTCGATTTCCGCATCGATCCGTTTGGCGGCCATGTCTTCTACGGCGTCGACCTGAAGTAGGGTTGACGCTAGCGCAGACGGACTAAGCGCGGCACTCTCGTCATATGCTGCGCTTCGTCCTCTACCGGCTGGGGGTGGTGATCCCGACCTTTCTCGGGGTCACCATCTTCGCCTTCTCCCTTATTCGCCTGATCCCGGGCGATCCCATCGAGCTGATGGTGGGCGAGCGCGGCATCGAGCCCGCGCGCCACGCCGAGCTGCGCGCCCAATACGGCTTCGACAAGCCGCTGGTGCAGCAATACGCGATCTATCTGGGCGGCGTGCTCGAGGGCGATCTGGGCCGCTCGATCGTCACCAAGCAGCCGGTGCTGGATGAGTTTCTCGCCGTTTTCCCCGCGACCGTGGAGCTGGCGCTGTCCGCGATCCTCTTCGCGCTCGTCTTCGGCCTGCCCGCGGGCGTGCTCGCGGCCTCCCGGCGCGGCACCGCGGCCGACCATGCCGTCATGGGTGTGGCCATCACCGGATATTCGATGCCGGTCTTCTGGTGGGGCCTTTTGATGATCCTGCTGTTTTCGGTGACGCTCGACTGGACCCCGGTGTCGGGCCGCATCGACGTGCTCTATTTCATCGAGCCGGTCACCGGCTTCATGCTGATCGACACGCTGCTCGCCGGCGACCGCGCCGCCTTCGTCTCCGCGCTCCGCCACCTCATCCTGCCGGCGATCGTGCTGGGGACCATTCCGCTCGCGGTGATCGCGCGGATGACCCGCTCCTCGATGTTGGAGGTGCTGGGCGAAGACTACATCCGCACCGCGCGCGCCAAGGGCCTCAGCCGGTTCCGCGTGATCTGGTTGCACGCGCTGCGGAACGCGCTCATCCCCGTGGTTACGGTGATCGGGCTGCAGGTCGGGCTGTTGCTCTCGGGCACGATCCTGACCGAGACGATCTTTTCCTGGCCGGGGCTCGGCAAATGGCTGGTCGAATCGATCAACCGGCGCGACTACCCGGTGCTGCAGGGCGGCGTGCTGCTGGTCGCCTGCCTCATCATCTTCGTCAATCTGAGCGTCGATCTGCTCTACGGCCTCATCAATCCGCGCATCCGGCGGGCGCAGTAGCGCGATGGCGGACCCGGTGCGCACCCCGATCGAGCCGGCGATCGAGCAGACTTATGCGCCGGTGCCGCCGGCGCTGGAGACCTGGCGCGACTTCCGCGCCAACCGCGCGGCGCTGACCGGGCTCGCCGTGACAGTGCTGCTGGCGCTGCTGGCGATCTCCGCCGACTGGCTCGCCCCGCACGCGCCGAACCAGCAGTTCCGCGATGCGCTCCTGGTGCCGCCGTTCTGGGTCGACGGCGGAAGCTTCCGCTTTCCCCTCGGCACCGACGATCTCGGCCGCGATATCCTGTCGCGGCTCATGTTCGGCGCGCGCCTGTCGCTGATGATCGGGCTCGCCGTGGTCGCCCTGGCGATGGTCGCCGGCGTGATGCTGGGGTTGCTGGCGGGCTTCTTTCCGGGCGCCATCGACACCGCGCTCATGCGCCTCATGGACATCATGCTGGCCCTGCCGGCGCTGCTGCTGGCGATCGTCATCGTCGCCATCCTGGGCCCGAGCCTGGTGAACGCGATGATCGCAGTCTCGATCGTCTATGTGCCGCATTTCACGCGGCTCACGCGCTCGGCGGTCCTTGGGGAACGCGCCAAGCCTTACGTCACCGCCTCGCGGGTGGCGGGCGCGGGGCTCGGCCGCCTCATGTTCGTGACCGTGTTGCCGAACTGCACGGCGCCGCTCATCGTCCAGGGGACCTTGAGTGTGTCCACCGCGATCCTCGACGCCGCGGCGCTCGGTTTTCTGGGGCTCGGTGCCCAGCCGCCGACGCCCGAATGGGGCACCATGCTCGCCAATGCGCTTCAGTATATCGAGCGCGCCTGGTGGGTCGTCACCTTGCCGGGGCTGGCGATCCTGATCACCGTGCTCGCCATCAATCTCGCGGGCGACGGGCTGCGCGACGCGCTCGACCCGAAGATGAAGCGCTGAGTCACGGGGCGCCTGGCATGCCGCTCGTCGAGATCGAAGGTCTTTCCGTCAGCTTCGCCACACGGCGCGGCGAATTCGCCGCCGTCGAGGATGTCTCGCTCACCATCGACGAGGGTGAGGCGCTCGGCATCGTCGGCGAATCGGGCTCGGGCAAGAGCATGGCGATGCTGGCGCTGATAGGCCTCGTGCCCGACACGGCGCGGGTCGAGGCGAAGCGGATGCGCTTTGCGGGCCAAGACCTCCTGGGCGCCAGCCAGGGCGCGCGCCGCGCCATCGCCGGCCGCGAGATGGCGATGATCTTCCAGGAACCGACGACCAGCCTCAATCCCTGCTTCACGGTAGGCTTTCAGATCATCGAGGCGGTCAAACGCAGGACGCGCAGCAATGGCGTCACTCCCCGCAAACGCGCCATCGAGCTCCTCGCCCGCGTCGGCATTCCCGAGCCCGAGCAGCGCATGGCGGCCTATCCGCATCAGCTCTCGGGCGGCATGAACCAGCGCGTGATGATCGCGATGGCGCTCGCCTGCGAGCCGCGCCTCCTGATCGCCGACGAGCCGACCACGGCGCTCGACGTCACCATCCAGGCGCAGATCCTCGATCTCCTGCGCGCGCTGCACGAGGAGCAGAACGCGGCGCTCATCCTCGTCACCCATGACATGGGCGTGATCGCCGAGAGCGTCGCGCGCGTGATGGTGATGTACGCTGGAAACGCGGTCGAGGCGGGACGGGTCGACGACGTGCTCGACCGCCCGCGCCACCCCTATACCGCCGCGCTCTTAGACGCTCTGCCGGAGCGCGCGCCAGTCGGTAGACCGCTGACGACCATCCCCGGGATCGTGCCGGGCATCGAGGACCGGCCGGCGGGCTGCCTCTTCCACCCGCGCTGCGCCTATGCGGCGCCGCGATGTCGGGAGGAGCGGCCGCGGACCGGTGAGGTCAACGGCACGACGCTGCGCTGCCATTTCCCGCTCGAACCCGGTGCCGCGCGATGACCGGCGCCGCACCCATTGTCAGCGCGGCCGCGCTCGCCAAGCACTATCCGGTGTCCCAGGGCGCCTTCGCGGCCACGCGGACGCTGAAGGCGGTCGAAGATGTCAGCTTCGAGGTCATGCCGGGGACGTCGCTCGCCGTCGTCGGCGAGTCCGGCTGCGGCAAGTCGACCCTCGCGCGGGTCGTCGCCATGATCGAGCCGCCGAGCGCAGGGGCGCTTACCATCGAGGGTCGGGACGCGACGACGAAGGGCGCGGTTTCGGCGTTGCGCGCGTCGGTGCAGTTCATCTTCCAGGACACCTACGGCTCGCTCAATCCGCGGAAGACCGTGGGCGCGATGCTCGACGAGCCGCTCAAGCTCAACACGCCGATGGGCCGCGGCGAGCGGCGCGAGGCGGTGCGCGACATGCTGGCCCGCGTCGGCCTCCGCCCCGAGCACGCCGGACGTTACCCGCACATGTTTTCCGGCGGCCAGCGCCAGCGCATCGCGATCGCGCGGGCGCTCATGCTGCGGCCCAAGATCGTGGTTGCCGACGAGCCGGTCTCCGCCCTCGATATCTCGGTGCAGGCCCAGATCCTCAACCTGCTGCGCGCGCTCCAGGACGAGTTCGGCCAAGCCTATCTCTTCATCTCCCACGATCTCTCGGTGGTGCGGCACATGTCCGAGGAGATCATGGTGATGTATCTGGGCCGCGTCGTGGAACGGGGTGCGCGGGCGGCCATCCTCGACCGGCCGCGCCATCCCTATACGCGCGCCTTGATCGCAAGTACGCCGAGCGTCGATCCGGCGAAGCGGCAGCTGCGGGTGCCGGTCCATGGCGAGCCGCCCTCCCCGTTCGAACCGCCCTCGGGCTGCGCCTTTCGCGGCCGATGTCCTCACGCGACCGATTTATGCGCGGGCGAGGTGCCCGCGCTTCGGAGCATTGAAGGGAGACTCGTCGCCTGCCACCGGGCGGAAGAGATCGTGTGACCAGTGAGCCACTTTATGCGGGGCCGTCCACACGTAGCCAGAAGCGGTCATCATTCATCGGGCAGGCCAGCACGCACCATACCCTCACGAACCTGAGAACATCTCGATAAATCAAGGTAGAACAGGTTGGCGCAATACTCTGAAACGCGAAAATTGGGGTTCAGCTTCAGGCATTCAGCGCACTCCGCCGCTGCCTTGACGCTCTCGCCCAAGAACGCATAACAGGCCGCCAAGTAGGCATGATGCCAATGTTTCATACTGGGAACGCGTCTGAATGCACCAATCGCTTCGTCATAGCGCTGAGAATCATAGAGATTTCGCCCGAGCACTACGGCAAGACCAAGGAACAGGCCGAGCAGGAACTAGATGAGTTCTGCCGCATGCTGAACTAGAGCGGCCAATAGACTGACGCGTTGCGCGCGTCGGCCGCGAAACATGTCGCGTCTTAGACCTCGCTCACCGGGGTGCCTTGGGCATACATCAGCGTTCGCCACGCGACCAGTCGCTCGACAAAGTCCCGACGGTCGTCCGGTTCGTCGAGCTTAGCTTTGGCGGCTCGGGTGACCATTGCAACGTGGCGGGCGATCGCTTTGCGCTGCGGGTTGCTTCGTGCGAGTCCTGTCAGCGTGGTCAGTATCTCGAGCAGGCGGATAATGACGGACGCATGACCGGCGCAGGCTTGGCGAATCTCATCGAAGGACGTATCGATCAGACCGTCGACTGTCAGACGGTCGAAGATGAGGCGGGGCCGGCCGTCGCCGTCGGCTCGGCAATTGGGCACAGCTTCGTCCTCCAGGACGACCGCAAGCGCGCCGCCGAGCTGGTTTATGCAGGCAATGGCCGTGTTGGGATCGTTGACGCCCGGCGAGAGCGCACGAACCGCAACCTCGACGATCGCCCGGAAGGCGAATTCCAGATCCTGCGCCATCGTGCGTTCCTGCCCAAGCACAATAGCCTTGAGTATGCCGGCCACGATGTCGTCGCCGCTTTTCGCGCCGGGGCCGACCCTGCCGATTATCTGTCCGCCGATCAGGAACTGGCCGGGGCGCACGTCGATGATAATCACTACGTCGTTTTGCTCCGCACAACTTGCGGCGTGGTCGTAGTCGATTGCCTGTACGTAGCCGCTATCCGGTGCCGTCAGGAGAACCGCGTCTTCTGCAAAGGCCGGGGCACCTGCCGCGCGAACGTCGTCTACGAGCTCGTTGCCGAACGAGGCGTGGGCGCTGGCGTCAATCGCCCGGATGAGGTCCCGCCCGATCCGCGCCACTACGTTGTCGGCCTGGATAAACCGGGCCACGTGGTGGATGAATACGATCAGCGCAAGAAAGCAAACGATGGCCAATAGCACCGACAGCGAAATCGATAGGCTGGGTACGAGCGTCTGGCCGACCCGGCTGCTGATGGCCGCGAGAACGAGCAAGGCAAAGACGAAAACGCCGACGAACAGCCCGAGCGCCAGCTGAATCAGGCGGTCGCTCATGAAGCTGCCGATGAGGCGCGGTCCTAGCTGCGAGGAAGCGAGCGACAACGTGACCAGCGTCAATGAGAAAACCAGACTGGTGACGGTGATCGTGGCTCCAGCGATCGTCGAGACAAGCTGCCGAGCGCCGTCGGGCGTCATGGAGAGAAGCCAGCCTGCCTCCACCAATCCGGTCGAACGGCCCGACGCGTCGACGGCGATTGCGCCGAAGGCGAAGGCGACGAACAGGATGACTAGCACCGCCGGAATGAACAGAAAGCTGGTCCGGATCCGATGGTACCAGTAAAGAATTTGGGCGGTCATACGCCGAGCTTCCGTAGACTCCGTGAAAGCGCGGACGCTAGTGACGCGGCCTGGAAGAGCTTACGAATGCGCGTATAGTCGGGCGGGTCGCGAAAGACGATGCTGGCCGTGTGGTGCTCGTAGACCGGCGAGTTCCCAAACTTGGGCTTGAAGTCGATCTTCTTATCGAAGCTCCAGGCCGAAGGATCGCGGTAGACCGACACCGCAACGTCGTAGCGCGGCACCATGAAGCAGCCGTCGGAATTGCGATGAATCGGGCTCGCCGCGCGCGGTGCCGCGAAATATCGGTAGGCCTCCGGCACAAGATCGTCCGGCAGTTTCATGAGATCTAAGCCAGGGACATCGATCTCGTGCCCGTTATCCCCGCCGAATCCAACTGGAGCCTCGGAGGTTGTGGCCATGTCGGTCTCGTCTGCAACCAGGTCTCACTTTTGTTCAACTAGTTTGTGCCAGATTACGGTTGCCGAGGACATATCGCCGATGTCCGCTTCTGGCTACAAGCGGACTTTGGCGGCAGGATTTCTCACGTCCGCTTACCGCCCAAGAGCGGACATCGCTGGCGACACTGTCGATGTCTGCTTATGACCCAAAGCGGGCTTCGCGCTGCTCGTCAGATCCAACCGAGCAACGGTCAAACGAGCATCTGTCAGACCGTATGGGCGGTGACGGCTATCGGCGGAGCCGACTTGAGTGTTTGATAGATGACGCAATATCGTTCGGTCAGTTTCAACAGGGTCGCCAACTGCTCTTCCGTCAGATCGCCGTCGATATAAATCGACAGCCGGATATCACGAAAGCCGACCGGCGCTTGCTTTTCGACCCCAAGCGTCCCTCTAACATCCAAGTCCCCTTCGGCGATGATCTTTACGTCTCGGACCTCAAGTTCGAGGGCTGTTGCAACGGCATTGAGCGTGACCCCGGCGCACGCCACTAAAGCTTCAAGCAGCATATCGCCGGAGCAGGCCTGCATGCCCGAACCGCCTGTCGCCGGATGCAACCCGGCCTCCACGACAGCGCGGCCGGTTTCGACGGAACAGGTGATCCCTTCCCCGATTGAGCCTTCCCTCTTGAGGGTGATGACCGCCGCCTCCGGGTCTTCCCGGTACTGCGCCTTTA